>JADGRM010000009.1 GCA_017880945.1 Gallionella sp.
GTGCTGACGTTATCGAACAGGGTCGGTCCGACGAAGAACCCCTTTTCATGACCCGCCACCTTGATGCCTCGTCCGTCGGTCACCAGTTTGGCGCCTTGCGCCACGCCGCTGGCTATATAACCGACGATCTTGTCGCGATGCGGGGCCGAGATCACCGGGCCCATATCGACTCCTTTTTTGTCGCCCGGACCGACCACCAGTTTCTCGGCCCTCGCTTTGAGCTTGGCCACCAGCGCGTCGGCTATATCGCCCACCGCTACCACGGTGGAGATCGCCATGCAGCGCTCGCCGGCGGAACCGTAGGCGGCACCCATGATCGCATCGGCGGTGAAATCCAGCTCGGCGTCTGGCAGCACGACGGCGTGGTTCTTCGCTCCGCCCAGCGCCTGCACGCGCTTGCCATGGTGCGCTGCGGTCTCGTAGATATATTTCGCGATCGGTGTCGAGCCGACGAAAGAAATGGAACGCACGTCGGGATGCATCAGCAAGGCGTCCACCGCCTCCTTGTCGCCGGGAACGACGTTGAACACGCCGTCGGGCAGCCCGGCTTCCTTGAACAACTCGGCCATGCGCAGGCTGCATGAAGGCACTTTCTCGGAAGGCTTGAGTATGAAGGTATTGCCGCAGGCGATCGCGATCGGGAACATCCACATCGGCACCATCGCGGGAAAGTTGAACGGCGTGATGCCGGCGCATACGCCTATCGGCTGCAGCATGGAATGGCAATCGACGCCGCGACCGACGTTCTCTGCATGCTCGCCCTTGAGCAGATGAGGCGCACCGACCGCAAACTCCACCACCTCGATGCCGCGCTGCACCGAACCGGAGGCGTCTTCCAGGGTCTTGCCGTGCTCTTCACTGGTCAGTTGCGCCAGCTCGGCGCGGTGCGTTTCGAGCAGTTCGCGAAACTTGTTCAGGATCCGGCTGCGGCGCAGCGGTGTGGTATCGCGCCAAGCCGGGAAGGCAGCCTTGGCGGCGGCAACTGCGCGTTCCACATCCTCGCGGCTGGCCAGCGGCACCTGACGGATCGCTACCCCGGTGGCCGGATTGGTCACATCTGCAAAACGGTTGCTGCGGCTCGCGGTGCGCTGGCCGTTGATCCATAAAGCTAGAATCGGTTTGTTCATATTGTTCTCCCATTGCATCAAATTCATTCTGTAAAAAACAGTGCGCTACTTATAGAGATTTCCCTTTGATATGACGGAATTCTTGTGACTCACCCGCATACCCCCAAGAGTCAGCACGAACTTCATGTATGACGATATAGCTCGCCGGGTCGAGACGACCCAAGACCGCTTCAAATTCAGCGAAGACTTTTTTTATGTAGTCGGCTTTCTCATTTTTCGTATTTGTTCCCTCGGTCACTTTAATGTCGAGATAAAAAGTTTTTGTATTTTGCTCTGAAAGCAACGAGCCTCCAATGAACCACTGTTGGGCCGGCATGTATTCAATTGCAACCGAAGTCAGCTCCTTCTTCTTGTGCAATACATCGGCAGTCAGCTTGGTCAGAAAAGTAGCCACCTTGTTTGTCGTTTCAGCAGATTGTGGCGCGCAAATCTTGACGTTCAAATACGGCATGTAACCCCCTAAATTATTTCGTTGAAGAAAGATTGATGTAACGGCAATTGGTTTCACGGATAGTCAGCGCGCCCAGCAAGCCGACGATGGCAAAGGCCAGCATGATGCCCAGGCCGGTCTGATAATTTTGTTCCGAGTATACGCGCGCTCCCGCCAGCTGCCGACCGTCCCAACCCTGATCCATGACCCAGCCCACCAGGGGCTGCAGCACTGCGGCGCCGAGGAAGGTGCCGGTGTTGACGACGCTGGTCGCCATGCCGGACAGTGCTGGCGGGTTCACTTCCTTCACGCTGGCCCAGGTCAGCGTGAATCCGGATGCACCCAGCCCCATCAACGCAAACAGCGTGTAGCTGAGACTGGGCGGCAAAGGCCAGGCAAATACGATCGGTATCCAGCACAAAACATAAACCGCAATTCCACCTACAATCACCGGCACGCGCTTGCCGAGCCGGTCGGAAAGCATGCCGATCAGCAGCGCACCGACCGCGAAGGAGAACAACAGCAACATCGTGTGGTTGGCAGCGACGGTGCGTTCCATACCATAGACATCGCGCAGATAGGGCACTCCCCACAACCCGGCAAACGCGAACAGGCTGCCGCCGACACCCAGGTTGGGCCAGAAGCCGGGCCAGCTGGCGCGGTTTTTCATCACCTTGAGCAAGCCATCGTACCAGTGGCCATGATGGAGCGGATGTGCCTCCTTCCCCTCGAGTTCGCGCATCGATGGCAAACCCGCTTCGCCGGGATGACTGCGCACAAGAAACCAGACCAGCACAGCCAGCACGATCGAAAATAATCCCACCGCGACGAACACATTGCGCCAGGATGTATGCGTCACCGCCCAAACCAGCGGTGTGGCGGCAAGCACCGAGCCCAGGTTGCCAAGCATAAGCGACATGCCGCCGACAGTGCCGAAATGCCGGTCATGAAACCACACCGAATTCAGCTTCATCAACGAGATGAACATCGAGGAAACACCCAGCCCGACCAGCACCCTACCCATTGTGGCGACAGCCAGCGTATCGGCCATGCCGAACAACACCGACCCCGCGCCGGCAAGTGCCGCACCAATCGCGACGATCTTGCGTATCCCCACCGTATCGGCCATCACACCGACCGGGATCTGCATCACGGTGTAAGTGTAAAAATACGCGGCAGCCAACGCGCCCAATGCAGCGCCGCTGGCGTGGAACGATTGTTGCAGATCGGTCGCGATCGCTGCCGGTGCCATGCGGTGAAAATATGCCAGCATGTAACACAACGCCACCAGCGTGTAACTGGTCCAGCGTAAACGGCGCATGCGACGGTGGATGTGTGATTCCATTTCCAGATCAAACGTGCATTTTTGTGGGTCGGGCTTTGCCCGCCGAATACAGTTGTCGGGCAAAGCCCGACCTACGGATTATTTTACTTTTGAAATGAAAATGGAATGCGGTCATGGCGGTGGAATCGGTTAAGGAGTTTAGTGCAATAAATGAAAGTAACAAATCATAGCAACCCAGATCACAGAGAAAATTATCTCAGAAGAAATCTTGCCGTTGGCAGGTCCGGGTATCAGCGCTTTAGCACGCTGAAGCGGATACATTTCAGGTGACTGAAGTCAATGTGCAGCACCCAGATAGGCCTCTTTCACCGCTGGATCATTCTTCAGTTGCTCCGCCGGGCCGTGTACCGAGATGCGGCCATTCTCCAACACGTAACCGTAGTCGGCGACTTCCAGCGCTGCGGCAGCGAATTGCTCGACCAGCAGCATCGTGATGCCGCGCGCCTTCAGCTCGCGGATGATGCGAAATACTTCCTTCACCAGCAAAGGAGCCAAGCCCATTGAGGGTTCATCCAGAAGCAACACATCGGGGTTGAGCATCAGCGCGCGGCCCATCGCCAGCATTTGCTGCTCGCCACCGGATAATGTGCCTGCCAGTTGAGCTTCACGTTCCCTGAGGCGGGGAAACAACTCGAACACGCGCGCCAGGTCGCCCTGCACATCGCCGCGCTCGCGCCCGAATGTCAGGCGCGGGAAGGCGCCCAGCAACAGGTTGTCGGTCACGGACAGGGTGGCGAACACACGCCGCCCTTCGGGTGAATGTGCCAGGCCGGCGCGGGCGATCTTGTTCGAAGTCATGCCGGTGATGTCTTTGCCGTTAAGACTGATATTCCCGCTCGCCGGCTTGATCATGCCCGAGATCGCACGCATGGTGGTGGTCTTGCCCGCACCGTTGGAGCCGATCAGCGTGACGACCTTGCCTTGTGGTACTGCTACCGAAATGCCATGCAGCACTTCCACTTTACCGTATGCGGCATGCAAATTCTGGATCTGTAACATTACTGTCTCCTCATGCGGCCTTGGCGCTAGCGCTGCCGCCAAGATAGGCCTCAATCACTTTATCATCTGACTGAACACTTGCAGGTGTGCCCTCCGCGATCTTCTGGCCGAAATCCAGCACCGTGACGGTGTCACATATGCTCATGACCACGTCCATATGGTGTTCGATGAGTATCACGGTGATGCCATGGCCACGAATCTTGTTGATCATCCCGATCAGCTCCTTGATGTCCGGCGCGGTCAGGCCGGCGGCCGGCTCATCAAGCAGCAACAAACTGGGGTTCAACGCCAGCGCACGGGCGATTTCAAGCAGGCGCTGTTTTCCATAAGGAAGGTTGCGCGCTTCCTCGTTGGCGAGGTCGGAAAGACCGACGAACTTCAGCAAGCTGGCGGCACGCATTCTCGCCGCATGCTTCTCTTTGCGGCAACGCGGAGTATGAAACACGACATCGAGCAAGCTATGACGATAGGTGTGGTGCAGGCCGACCAGCACGTTTTCGACCGCGGTCATTTCACCAAACAACTGCACGTTCTGGAAGGTACGTGCGATGCCCTCGCCGGCAATGGATGAGGGCGTTGTGCCGGTGATGATCTTGCCGTTGAACTCGATCTCGCCTGCGGTCGGCTTGTAGATGCCGGTGAGCACATTCATCATGGTGCTCTTGCCTGAACCGTTCGGGCCGATCAGGCCATGCACGGAACCTTTGGCGACTTCCAGATTGACTTCATTCAGCGCCTTCAATCCGCCAAATTGCATCACGATGTTGCGCGCTTCCAGCAAATAACCCTTGGCGGTGACCGGGTGATCCGGCACCGACCATACATGTTGCTTGTCGCCCTGCTCGTATACCTCTTCATGACGATGTATCCACTGTGGCAGGACTCTCTGTACTATCCCGCGCAGGAAGCCCATGATGCCATTCGGCAGGTAGTACACCACGAACAGTATCATTGCGCCGAATATCGTCAGGCGTTGCTCGGTGATATTGTCCATCACATAACCCGATACCGCCAAGGCGATGGTAACCAACAGCGGCAGCGTTACCTGTTTCATGGTGCGCTGGCCAGCCACAACGGCGTAAGTTGAATACAATACTGTGAATATAGCGATGCCGACCGAGATCTTGCGGAACAGCTCGATATCGGAGAGCACATTCGGCAACATCACGATGATGATCGCCCCCAGGATCGGGCCGCTGCGTGTTTTGCGCCCGCCCATGATGACCGCCAGCAAGAACAGAATGGTCAACTCGAAGTTATAGGTATTGGGCGAAATATATTCTTCGGAATAAGTATACAAGCCGCCGGCAAAACCCGCGATGCCGGCACTCAGAACAAAGGCATAGACCTTGTAACCATACACGTTCACCCCCATGCAGTCCGATGCAACAGGGCTGTCGTGCAGAGCTTCGAATGCGCGCCCAAGGTGGGATTTGAGTATGCGCTGCACGACAAAGAGAGTCAGCACCAATGCCACCAGGACGATGTAGTAATAGTCGGCGCCGGTGATCTGGTGACCGAAAAATATCGGTTTGCGTATCGAAAGTCCGAGCGGCCCGTTGGTAAGAAAGGTCATCTCGTTGATCAGAATCTGAATGATGGTGCCGAATGCCAATGTCACCATCGCCAGATAGGGTCCGTTCACCCGCAAAGCCGGCAATGCGAGAATCGCGCCAAAAATAGCGGTGACGACGATGCTTGCCGGTATCGCAAGCAAGAACGGAACGCCCAGCTGAAAGTTGAGCACACCGGCGGTATAGGCGCCGATACCGAACAGCGCGGCGTGACCGAGCGAGACTTCACCCACATAACCAACCACGATATCGAGACCGAGCAGCAGGATCGCGTAGATGCCAATGATCACCATCAGATGAACATAATAAGGATTAGGCCAGAGAGTGGGCAGGAACGCCGCAACGGCTATCGCCAGGACGATGGCAATTTTCTTGATCGAACTCATGCTATACCTTTTTAATGACAGACTTGCCAAACATGCCGGCCGGTTTGATCGTCAACACCAGCAACAACAACAATAGCCCCGGTACGTCCTTGTAACCGGTGGAAAGGTAATATCCGGTGGTGGTCTCTGCGATGCCCAGGAGCAGTCCACCGACAATGACACCCATGCCGCTGTTGAGGCCGCCGATGATGGCGACAGAAAAGGCCTTCAGGCCCAGCACCACACCCATCGTGGAGCCGGTAAGCGTCAAGGGCGCGACCAGCACACCCGCAAAGGCTGCGGTCATGGAACTGAGCGCGTAGGAAAAGGTGATCACCATGCCGGTATTGATACCCATCAGGCCGGCGGCATCGCGGTCATTGGCGGTTGCCACCACGGCCTTGCCGTAGATGGATTTGCGGTTGAACATTTCCACTGCCAGCATGATCGCCAGCGCGCCCACCACGATCATGATTTCCATCGGCAGCACTCTTATCCCGAAGAACTGCAACGGTTCCGTGGGTAGCGGTGAAGGAAACGTAAGATCATCGTGCCCCCAGACATTTTCGGCGACGTTCTTGAAAATAATGGCCAGAGAAATGGTGGTCATGATCCAGCCAAATTCGGATTTTGTCTTTAACGCGGGCAACACGCCGACACGTTCTACAAAAATACCTTGCATTGCGCCAAACACCAGAACCAGCGGGATCATCAGCCAGTAGTTCATGTGGCCGACCAGCGTGAGCCCGACCAGCGCGCCCAACATCAGCGCTTCACCCTGACCGAAGTTCAGCGTGCTCGATGTGGCGAAAGTAAGTTGATAGCCAAATGCAATCAGAGCGTAAATCATGCCGAGTGCGATGCCGCTTACTATGAGTTGCGCGAGGATTTCCATCAGAAGCGCTCCATCGTGTGCTATTTGGGCCGGGGTCGACCCCGGCCCAAAAGCTGATTACAAGGTTATTGCTGCAACGGCCAATTACTTCTTGGTTTTTTCGCGCACTACGGTGCCCTTGTCGGATTCGTAGGCGTATACCACATGGCCATCCTTGACTTCGCCCATCACCGCCATATTTATCGTGATCGCTTCGTGATCGTCATGAGTATAGGGACGGTTATAAGTGGTGACGACGCCGTCGATTTTTTCCTTCAGATTTTCCAGCGCCTCGCGTATCTTCACGCCATCGGTATTCCCGGCCTGTTTGATGGCGGCTGCGAGGATGTACATGGAATCGTAACCCTGTGCTGCGGAAACCGGTGAAGGAATGCGCTCAATCTTGTAAGCCTTCTGGTAGGCCGCGATGAATGCCTTGCGCTTAGGGGTGTTTGGCTCCTGGATGAAGGTTTGCGGCATGCGCGCACCTTCGCCGTTTTTGCCTGCGTTGTCGATGAAGTTACCCATGGACAGCGTCCAGCTTCCCATCATCGGGACTTTCCAGCCCAGCTTCTCCATGCCGTTGGCGATCTGCGCCAACTCGGGCCCGATGCCATAAGTCAGAATCGCCTGAGCGCCTGCTTCCTTGGCCTTCAGCAACTGTGCGGTCATATCCACATCCTTGATGTTGAACTTTTCCACCGCGACAGGTTTGATGTTCTTCGCTGCCAGCGCCTTTTCGAGGTCCTCACGTCCCAACTGACCGTAGTTGGTGGAATCGGCCAGAATCGCAACCTTGGTGAATTTGCGTGTGTCGATGGCTTCCTTGACGATCAATGCGGACTGGATGGTGTCGTTGGCGGAGGTGCGGAATACGTAATTGTCAGCAAACTCCGGTGGCAGGAATTGCTTGGTAACGATCGAACCGGTCGCTACGTTGTTGATGACCGGGATCTTGGCTTCCTGATAAAAACGCTGCGAGGCCAGGGAAACGCCGGTATTGATGTAACCCACGGCAGCAACAACTTTTTCCTTGTTAATCAACTCCTGCGACACCTGCACTCCACGCCCATTGTCGGCTTGGTCGTCACGCTCGACCAGCTGGATCTGGCGGCCAAGAATACCGCCCTTGGCATTGATCTCTGATGCCGCAAGTCTTACGCCGTCGCGCATCGAAACACCCATAGGGCTGGAACCGCCTGTATACGGACCGGATAAACCGATCTTGATCGGGTCGGCGGCAAAAGCCGAAAAAGAACCGGCCAGGGCTAACGCGGTGACGACAGTTTTAATTTTAATGTTCATATTGCTCTCCTCTGGTTAAGGTAAATCAAAAAACACTCAACAACTAAAAAACACCTACAAACTACAGCTTGCTCATGCAAGTCTTGCCACGCTTATTGCAAATCGGCTGTCGACAATAAGAGTTCTTGTTTAACTTTACAACATTCGCTCGCTCTCCGGCAAAGACCCGCAGTTAAACAGTTCCCGGTTCAAATTCATAACCAGCCAGTCTGCCATATGCCGTTGCCAAAGCTCCATCATCGCCCACATTGCCGGGGAAAATAACCACGGGCAAATCCGGATAACGCGGATGATCGGACGGACAGCATACCACCGAACATCCCGGCAAAATTTGCCCGACCACCCGCGAGGTGCGCAACGCCAGGCCTGAACTCAATACATCATTGGAAGTGATCCCGCCTTTGCTGATCAAAAATCCCAGGGTCCTGGGCAAATTACGCACTACATCCATCAAGAAGGCTGAAACCATATCACCAAACGCCAGCCGTGTTGCCTGATCAGAAAATGCCTTTTCCAGACGGCTGGTAAAAACGACCGGTGTATTACCTGCGGCATGACTCTGCTCACACTTGCGGACGATCTCCGCCAACAGTGCGTCACGATTTGCGGGCAATTGTTCCACATTCACCTCGATAGGTGCAACACCGGGCATCTTGAGCAACCGTTCGAGTTGCAAGGTGGTTTTCTTGACGTGGGAACCCACGATCACCGCGCCCGGATGACGTCCACGGACATATTGCGCCATGTCTTGTGCAGCCACAGGCTGCCTCGGCAGGCGTGCCAGCGCGGTGAGCAGACTGGCGGCACTGCGGAACAGAAAGCGCTTGCCCTGACGGGCCGCCAAACGCAACTGTTCGGCGAAATGATTGAGATCGTCCTGTGTTTCAGCATCAACCACACAGCACACATTCCCCCGCAGTCTCATTAGACGTGGCATGCTGTCGCCGCGAACATCATGCAACAGGAAGCGCTCGACCTCGACTGCCCTGATACGTCCTGCGGTTTTCTCCTCTACATAATCCGGCAAATAGCTGTGGCGATAACCAAACACCGAGTCACGCGCGAATTCGGTTTCGTGCACCGGCGTTTCCTTGCCATCCACCATTAGGTAGTGGACGCTGTCGCGGGTGATGCGGCCGCCTTCAAAAAATGCCGGCACCAGGAAGTGCGCATCGAATGCCCCCAACTCCATTGCGATCACATCGGTTTCTACCGGGTAGTGACCGCGCAGCGTCGAGTCCGAACGGCTGACCAGGATCGGATTGATGTCGCGTCCGCTTTGCTTCAGCTCCGCCAACGCAAGCTTCAGGTTCTTGCACACCTCGCGGGTGATATCCGCCGCAGGTTTGGCACCCATACCCCGGGTATTGGTCAGCACAAAGAAAAGCGGCGAGGCATCCATGATCGCTTCGCACAAGGTATCTTTGTCCCAACGCGTCAACAGCAAACAGCCATGCACCGTTTGCGAGCCGGTAGGGTCATCATCCAGAACGATGATTTTAGTTTCTGACATATTTGCTTCTGGCATGCACAATTAGTTTTTCAAAAAGCCAAGCCACGCGGCCTTGGCAAAGGAACCAGAATCAACCTTTCAGCGCCTTGACACGCTTGGTCATCGCCTCACCGGTAAGACCGTTGAATTCCATGATCTCGGCCGGGCTTGCAGTCGTTTCACCACGCTTCCAGGCAAAGGTGTCACGCTTGGGTGCACGGGTGCGCAGCAGGACGGGCTCCAAAACTGCGCTGGGACCACCGCTAACGGCCAGCAACACATCGCCATCAAACAGAGCGTTGAAACGTGCGTCATCCATGAACTTGTTGTCCGGCTCAGACACGGTGTCCCACGATATGTCGATGGGACGGTAAAGACGACGCGGATTCACGATCGCAACGATACGCACCTTGTAACCATCTGCTTCCAGCTTTTCTTTGGCCTCGAATACCGGCAGGAAAATCATGTCACCGGTTACCGCGAACACCACGGTGCCCTTGCCGCCATTCTTGCTTTCGTAGATGGTCGCCGCGCCTTCTTCCACGGCGTGCCTGGCTTCATCCACACTCATGTAAACCGGCAGCGGGCTCTTTGACGCGATGATCACCATGCACTTGTTGAAACTGTTGGTGGCATATTCGTAGGCCGCCTGGATCGCATTCGCATCGCACGGGAACAGCGGGTAAGTGTTGCCGTTGCGCATCTGCGCGGCGAAATAATTCTCGATCTCGGGGCGCTGATGCGTCCAGCCGTTGCGTCCCTGTTCCAATGCTCCCGCAGTGAACATCGTGACGATGGAAGGCGTCTTGCGGCGCAGCTCGGCCATCGCCTGCGCCACGGTCTGCACGATAGGCCAGCCGTTAATGGCGAAGCTCTCGTAAGACAACCAAATTGCGCGCGAACCGAACAGCGCCAAGGCCGATGCCAGGCCGGCACAAGCATCCTCATTCAGCGGCTCATACACCTGTCCTTCCGGTTCCTGGTTGTACAACGGATCAACGGTAGGATGACGGATCTTCAACGCATCGTTGATGTTCTTCATCGCCGATGCTTCGTTGCCGTCGGCATTGGTCACGACGAAACGCTTGTCTTTGGTGCCTACATATGCTGCCAGAGCACCCATCGCGGTTGCCGGCACTGCTTTCTCGCCCTTGGCAAATTCATGCAGCGGCAGCTTGCCTAAAGGAATCAAATCCAGCACATGCTCGGTAACCGAAGTCTTGGCTGCAGGACCGCCTCCGGCACGCACGAAATTCTCGCGCACGATCGCCCACGCTTCAGGATTCAACGCCCGGCGCTGCAAACCTTCGATCATATGCGGCTTGTCCAGACTATCGGCCGGATACAGGTTGTGCGACTTGGCGCCTACCGTATGCACACCGGTGCCCTTCATCTGCTTGATGATAAAAGCGGTCAAGGTGCCCCCAAGGGCAGATTTGGCAGCCTTGTCCATGCCTGCCAACACTGCGGCGGCAAAAGCCAGGCGCTGCTTGTGCGAGAAATAGGAGCTGTCCGCATAGGCACTGGCCTGCTTGGTGTCATCAAAATCCTTGGCGTCGACCAGAATTACCTCCTTGAAACCGTGGCCCTTCCAGTAAGCAATCATTTCCGCGTTGGTAAAGCGCGACACCATCGAGTGATGTTCCTGGCTGTACCCGTTCCAGACCAGTGTCGGCAGGAAGTTGGTCACCTTGGGATAAGCGGTATTGAAGTGCATCATCGAATTGAGCACGTACGGCTCACCCATGCCGCCGTCACCGATGGTGACCGGGAACAACTTGCCCGGATGCAACATCGCACCCGCCATCGCAAAGTGCTGCCCCTGGCCCAGCGGACCGGCGGGCGCCAGTAGGCCCGGGATCGCGCCGGACAAGTGACCGAGCAAACCATGCTTCTCGCGGAAGCGTGCCATCAGATCGGTCACCGTCCTGATGCCCATCTCTTCGAGCGAAGTATCGAGGAACATCGCGCTATAGAAGCCGGGCGCATGGTGACCCACTTCGGTCACGATATTGGTGTGGCCAAGCATAACCAGCGAGGCGTAAGCCTCTGCGCTGCTGGCAAACCCGCCCGGGTGGCCCGAGCCTTTCGAGCCGCAGGTTTGCAGCGTCAAATAGCGCAGCGCATCGGCCATCAACAGTGTTTGATACACCGCATCAGGGGCGCGCGGGTCGCTGATTGCAGACTTGCCCTCTTTGATAACAGCAGATTTGGCATGTTGGGAAAAACCCTCCCATGCCACACCGTAATGTTGAATGCCCTCACAAAATTTAGGTGTATCCGCTGCGCTAGTCGTCATAAGTCCTTGCTCCTTAAAATTCATTACTGAGATATTAGAAATTGATGCTGCCGTTAAACCAGGCCGCTAAAATGATTTGCCAAAAACCAATTGATAACAGAATACGGCTTACTATATAATTTCGCAATACACAATCGATTTCACAATACGAAAAATGCAACAAGGGGCTAATTCCATACAAGTCATCGAACGGCTGGCACGGCTGCTGGACGTGATTGCGGGACACGAAGACTCCGTGAGCCTGAAAATTCTTTCAGCTGAAACGGGATTGCATCCCTCCACAGCCTTCCGCATACTCGCGTCACTGGCTGAACATGGCTTTGTGGAGCGCACCAGCAGGGGTAACTATCAATTAGGTGTCAAGTTGATGCAACTGGGTAGCCGGGTCGGTTCCGGCGTCGACATCAGAAAAGTTGCGCTGCCGCTGATGGAAAAACTGCGCGACCGGCTGGGTGAAACGGTCAACCTGACCGTGCGCGAGGGCGATGAGGTAGTCTACATCGAGCGCACACTCGCCAAGCGCATGATACGGGTGGAACAGGTGATCGGCAGCCGCGCGCCCCTGCATGTCACTGCGGTAGGCAAGCTGATGCTGGGCGATCAAGGCGATGCAGCGTGCCGCAGTTACGCAAAGCGCAGCAAGCTACCCGCGTATACGATCAACACCCACACCAAAATACCTGCTCTGCTGCAAGATTGTATTGCTGCAGCAAAACGCGGCTACGCGTTGGATAACGAAGAAGCCGAACTGGGGGTGGGCTGCATAGGTACTTTAGTGCGTGACGCCAGCGGCCATGTGGTTGCAGGCCTTTCTGTTTCAGCACCGATAGAACGGCGTCGGGATGAATGGATCGAGCAAGTAATGGAAACCGGCGAGCAGCTTTCTAAACAACTTGGTTATCACGCTGCGTAGCAATACTACTTGCCATTCCAATTTGAATACCTCGAATCAAGCAACCCCAAGGAGAGAGAATATGAAAAATAAAAAATGTTTGACGCTGGCGGATGTGAAGATCATTGCATCAGGGTGCGAGAGCGAGGCACTGCGTCAAAGCTGGGCCGTGGCCATTGCCATCGTCGACGATGGCGGTCACTTGATGTGGTTACAACGCCTGGATGGCGCGCCATTGACCAGTTCGAACATCGCTACAGGCAAGGCGCATACCTCGGCGATGGGGCGCAGAGCATCAAAAGTCTATGAAGATGTAGTGGCTAGTGGCCGCAACGCTTTTCTGTCCGTCCCCGGCGGACTCACCATGGTGGAGGGAGGCGAACACATTGTGGTCGATGGAGAATGCGTGGGTGCAGTGGGTGTGTCCGGCGTTAAATCTCCGGAAGATGCGCAAATCGCCCGCGCCGGCATCAGTGTGTTTCTTGAACAGTTGAACAGGTAAATCTTCAGCCGGCATTAATGGCCTGAACGACGACCTATATGCATATAATCGATGACCGCTTTAAGAGCGTCAATACAATGTCCCTAATTCAGCACCGTGCCAATAACAGCCATTCAGTTCAGGCTGTACGCTACCCACAGTTACCAATAGAATGCATTAGCAGACTTAATGTCCGTCAAGCGGACTGTCATGCTTTGTGGGGATAGAGTTATCCTGCTCCCGATTACTGCTTATTTGAGAAATAATGTCAGCCCGATCAGATATGTGCTGCGCGATGGAGACAACGTGCCCTTGCCCACAGTAATTTGCTGGAATCCCACGCGAACTTTCCCTATGTCACGTGGAAATTCAATACCTGCGCCGTATGTCAGCCCCAATTTATTGGCTGTCTCAGAACCTCGTGAGTAAACATCAGCCAGACCTGCCTTGCCATACAGCTTCAAATCTCTATCGCTCAGTGGCACGAAGCCAATTGCGGACAGTTCCACGAAACCGTTCGAGGTGTACGGGCCGATGTTACCGAAAAGTCCAAATTGCATTTCATAGCCGTAGTGTTCATTTAAACGCACTGACCTCAGGATGCCTAACCCTGACGTAGAATCAGTCAGGCCATTATTCCTTGATTGGACATAGGCCAGCGAGAATCCATTGTATGCATCGCTGTCCGCAAATGCGTTCATCGATAACATGCCCAAGGATACCAAAGTTACCAGTGCTATTTTTTTCATATCTATCCCCATTATCAAGAGCTATACGAGATGTTACTTAAAACCCAGAACAGAATTACTTGAAACATATATTTTTCCCGGATACAAAATTGAACGAACTCTTGTGCCTATCTGCCTGCTCGCCAATACACGAACCATCAGTTAATTTTATGAAAATAATCAAGGTTTCTTCTGTCTGCTGGCGCACATAGAAACAGTATATTTAGCTGAGAAGATTGAACATCTCTTATGTGTCGACAGCGGTACTTGGCAAAAGGCGGCTTTCGGGTAGTTCAGATTTAATCATTAAAAACTTCCGAATGCACACCCACGTTACCAATAATGCCGGCCTTCTAATATATGCAATGAATTGGTCTCTTGCGTTTGAGTATTCAAATATGTGCAATTCTGCAAGCGTATAATTGCACCTCATTGCGATAGCACCTCTGGAGAAAAACGATGCATGTTGGATTGTTTGTCACTTGCCTGGTTGATACCATGCGTCCCCGTATCGGCTTTGCCACCATCAAGTTGCTGGAAGCAGCCGGTTGTGAAGTCATCGTTCCCGAGCAGCAAACCTGTTGCGGCCAACCCGGCTATAACTCGGGCGACCGCAAATCCGCCGAAGCGATGGCACTGAAATTCCTCGCCGAATTCGAAGCGTTCGACTATGTGGTTCTGCCTTCCGGCTCCTGCGCCGGGATGATACGCGTGCATTACCCCGATCTTTTCAAAGATGACCCAGCCCTGCTGGCAAGAATCACAGCGTTGGGCCAGCGCACCTACGAGCTAACCGATTTTTTGGTCAATATCGCCAAGCTGAAAAAGGTGCCGGGTACATTTCAGGGTACGCTGACCTACCATGACTCCTGCTCGGGCCTGCGCGAACTCGATGTATACAAACAACCGCGCGCGCTGCTGGCGAAGATGCCCAATGTCGCCTTGCACGAGATGGTGGAATCGACCACCTGCTGCGGTTTTGGCGGCACTTTCTCGGTCAAGTATGGCGAACTTTCGACGCGCATGGCAGACAACAAATGCCAGCATATCGAAGCGGCCCATGCTGGTGCCATCGTGGGTGGCGACCTTGGCTGCCTGCTCAATATCGAAGGTCGCCTGCGCCGCAATGGCGATCACACCACCCGTGTGTTGCATATAGCCGAAGTGCTGTCCGACTCTGATTTGGAGGCACCATAATGCAAAACACTTCCATCAATTTCAAACGCCAGGTCACCATCAAGCTGGCCGACGTCAAACTCCAGGGAGCCTTGTCACGATTACAGACACGTTTTGTTGAAGGTCGCGCTGCGGTCATTGGCGAGATCAACGATCTGCAAGAGACGCGCACGGCAGCTGCGGCGATTCGTGACCGGGTGTTGAACGATCTTGAGTACTGGCTGCTGCATTTCGAACAACAGGCAACTGCGCGTGGCGCGATAGTCCACTGGGCCGAAACCGGAGCCGACGTCAACCGCATCGTCGCAGAAATCGCCGCCCGGCACGGTGTGCGCACGGCGGCCAAATCAAAATCCATGGTAAGCGAAGAATGCGGGCTTAACGATGCGCTGGAGCTTGCCGGAGTAGAAGTGATGGAAACCGACCTGGGCGAATATATCCTGCAACTCGCCCACGAAGCGCCGTCGCATATCGTCGCGCCCGTCGTGCACAAGAACATGGAGGAGATCGCCGACCTGTTCGCCGAGAAACATCAACTGCCGCGCAAGACAGATATCGCCGAGCTGTGCCGCGAGGCGCGCGAAGTGCTGCGCCCGGCATTCCTGAACGCAGACATGGGTATCTCAGGCGGCAATTTTCTGCTGGCCGAAACCGGCTCCGTGCTGATCGTCACCAATGAAGGAAACGGACGGTTGGTAACGACGCTGCCGCGCGTGCACGTTGCCATTACCGGCATAGAAAAAATCGTGCCTACACTGGAAGACGTGACCACACTGTTACGCCTGCTGCCCCGCTCTGCCACCGGCCAGTCGATCACCAACTATGTGTCGGTGCTGACCGGCAACAAAGACAGCGCAGATCATGATGGCCCGGAACATTTCCATATCATCCTGCTGGACAATGGCCGCAGCAGCCTGCTTGGCAGCGAGATGCAGGAAATGCTGCGCTGCATACGTTGCGGCGCGTGCATGAACCATTGCCCGGTGTATCAGAATATAGGCGGGCATGCTTATGGCTGGGTCTATCCCGGCCCGATGGGCTCGATACTGACGCCGCTGCTGGGGGGCCTGGAGAACGCGCCGGACCTGCCCAATGCGTCGACCTTGTGCGGTGCATGCGCGGTAGTATGCCCGGTCAAGATCCCGTTGCCGGACCTGTTGCGAAAATTGCGCGAAAAACAGATGGAACGCGGCATGAAGTCGCGGCAGGAAACGTTCATGCTCAAGGCATGGGCATGGCTGGCGCTACATCCCGCGATATATGCGATAGCAACAAAAATCGGCGTGAGATTAATGCGAATACTAGGAGGTAAAGAAAAATTACTTCATCACCTGCCAGGCGCGCGCGGCTGGACCGACGGTCGCGATTTCCCGGCACCAGCGGGCATGACCTTCCGTGAACTATATAAGCGTGGGGGGCACAAATGAACGCACGCGACAAGATACTCAGCAAGATACGCAACTCGCAAGCTCGTACCGCAGCGGGAAATGTTGCAGGAACCGTGGCACAAACGGAAATGAGAGACAGCTACCTTGCACTGCACCCGCGCGGGCCTCTGCCACCGCCCCTTGATAATTTGGTCGCAGGCTTCAAGGAGCGCGCCATCAAACTCTCCAGCGATGTAATGGAAGCAAGCGACAGCAAGGATGTGCCGATTCTGCTGGCGCGATATCTAAGCGAAAGAAAACTGCCTGTCAGTGGCGTATGTTGGCCTTCTCTTGCCGGGTTGC
Source organism: Gallionella sp. (assembly GCA_017880945.1). Lineage (GTDB taxonomy): Bacteria > Pseudomonadota > Gammaproteobacteria > Burkholderiales > Gallionellaceae > Gallionella. The sequence continues at coordinate 16,818 of JADGRM010000009.1, forward strand.
CCTGGAGCACTGCCGGATTGGACATCCAGTCACGCCCGGCAAAAAATCAGGATTTGGTTGGCGTGACCGGCGCATTTTGCGCCATTGCGGAAACGGGTACCCTGATGATGCTTTCAGGGCCGGAAACGCCGGCTACCACCAGCCTGTTACCGGAAACCCATGTGGCCGTACTGGATCCGCGGCGTATCGTCGCCACAATGGAAGATGCCTGGAATCTGATGCGCAAGGAATACAAACAGCCACCGCGCGCGGTCAATTTTATTTCCGGGCCTTCGCGCACCGCCGATATCGAACAGACCGTCACTCTGGGCGCACATGGCCCTTATCGAGTCTTGCTTATTCTTGCACCGCTTTGAAGACCTACTTTGCCTGGTCGGGGTGAGAGGATTCGAACCTCCGACTCCTGCGTCCCGAACGCAGTACTCTACCAGGCTGAGCTACACCCCGTTTTTGAAACCGTTCACAAAAGACATCATAAGGATGCCTCTAGAAATTCGATCCAGCCGATGGCGGCTTCAGCGGATTTTTAGAGGTATCCTTAGAATTGCCGCGTCGCGGCGAAGTGTGCCAATTCTAACAAACATCGCTTGTATTTTGAATCAGCCAACGAGGCAATGGCGGCACACGCCGACTCGGCTTCGCGCATGGCTTGCTGGCGGGTGAAATCCAGCGCGCCGGTGGCACGGATTATCTGCAACACTTCAACGAATCTTCCCACATCGCCTTGCTCGATCGCGCTGCGCACCACGCCAGCCTGTTCGGCCGAGCCGTGTTGCATCGCATAGATCAGCGGCAGGGTAGGTTTGCCTTCGGCAAGATCATCGCCGAGATGCTTGCCGGTTTGCAATTCGTCAGCCGAGTAATCCAGCACATCATCGATCAATTGGAATGCAGTGCCGAGATGCATGCCATATTTGGCCGCCGCCTGTTCATCGGCATCAGATGACTTGCCCAGGATCGCACCGAGGCGCATCGCCGCCTCGAACAATTTGGCGGTCTTGCAATGGATCACGCGCATGTAGTTATCGGTATCCACATCCGCATCGTGGCAATTCAACAACTGCAACACCTCGCCCTCGGCGATGGTGTTGGTTGCATCGGCCAGCGTTTGCATCACGCGCATCTCGCCTACCTCGACCATCATCTGGAAAGCGCGCGAATACAGAAAATCGCCGACCAGCACGCTGGCCGCATTGCCGAACAGCGCGCTGGCGGTAGCCCGGCCGCGGCGCAACTCGGATTCATCCACCACGTCATCGTGCAGCAGCGTCGCGGTATGGATGAATTCCACCACCGCCGCCAGATCGTGATGATGCTTGCCCTGATATCCGAATGCTTCGGCAGACAACACCACCAACGCCGGACGCAGGCGCTTGCCGCCGCTATTGACGATGTATTCGCCGACCTGATTGACCAGCAGCACTTCCGAATGCAGCCGTGCGCGTATCACCTGATCCACTGCGGCCATGTCTGCCGCGAGTAATTGCTTGAGGTTTTCTAAAAACACGTTCTATCCTGAATAGTTAGGGGCGCACCAAACAACCTGTCTAGCTCATCGGGCACGTACTTTTCGCGGCGCGCATTGTCGCATAAAACGACGCAGGTGCATGTTGCACTGTGCCTCTACTCCCGTCGCCACAAATACACCCCGATCATCGTGCCCACCGCACTCAATAACACCACATAATGCGCCGGAGCCAAAGGATCGAGCGGCAGCAGCATACTCACCGCTACCGGCGTAAGTCCGCCGAACACCGCATAAGCCACGTTGTAGGAAAACGACAATCCGGAAAAACGCACCACCGGCGGGAACAACTTGACAGCG
>JADGRM010000126.1 GCA_017880945.1 Gallionella sp.
GGCGGCACCAGATGGCAGTTCGGGTCGAAGAAGCCGATGTCCATTTCGGACAGATGCACATGCTGCGCGGAAACATCGCAGCTCACCGCAAGCCCCTGCTGTTTCGCCACGCGCAGCATCTCCACACCCGCCGCGCTGGAAATGCGGCAGATATGCAGTTTCACGCCGGTCTCGCGCGCCAGCGTCAACATGGTCGCGAGCGCTATAGTTTCGGCACACACCGGGATGGCGGCCAGACCGCAGCGCGTCGCCACTTCGCCATCGTGCGCCACGCCGTGCTTGGCGAGAAAACTGTCCTGCGGGCGCAGCCACACGCTGAAGCCGAACGTTGCGGCATATTGCATCGCGCGCATCAGCACGCGTGTGTCGGTGAGCGGCGCATCGGCCTGGCTGAACGCCACGCAGCCGGCATCCACCAGCTCTGCCATTTCGGTCAGTTCCAGTCCCTTCAGACCCGAGGTCAGTGCGGCGACCGGATAAACGCGCGCCTGATTCAGATTGCGCGCGCGGTGCTTGAGCATTTCCACCAGGCCCGGCTCGTCCAGCGGCGGATCGGTATCAGGCGGACAGGCGAGGCTGGTGATGCCGCCCGCCACCGCCGCTTCCATTTCCGATTCCAGTGTCGCCATATATTCATAACCCGGCTCACGCAGCCGCGCTGCCAGATCGATCAGGCCGGGCACGACGATCAACCCGGTTGCATCGATCACCTGATCTGCAACAAAGCCACCGGGTGCAGTGCCTATCGCCACGATCTTGCCCGCCGCGATGAACACATCGCGCAGCGCATCGATGTTGTTTTTCGGGTCTATCAGCCGCCCGTTTTTGATATGAATGTTCATGCGTTCCCCGCCAGGATACTCATTACTGCCATGCGCACCGCGATGCCGAACGTCACTTGCGACAAAATCACCGAGTGCGCGCCGTCGGCAACGCTGGAGTCGATCTCCACACCGCGATTCATCGGTCCGGGGTGCATCACGATCGCATCCGGTTTGGCGCGCGCCAGTTTTTCTTCGGTAAGGCCGTAGTATTTGAAATATTCCTGCGCGGAAGGCAATGCCGCGCCTTGCATGCGCTCGTTCTGCAGACGCAGCATCAACACCACATCCACATCGCGCAAGCCTTGCGCCATGTCGTGATAGACCTGCACGCCAAGATTTTCCACCATCGTCGGCAGCAGCGTCTTGGGCGCGATGACGCGCACTTCAGGCACACCCAGCGTGGTCAGCGCGTGTATCTGCGAGCGCGCCACGCGCGAATGCAACACGTCACCGACGATGGCCACACGCAGGTTGTGGAATTCCTTCTTGTAGTGGCGGATCGTGAACATGTCCAGCAGCGCCTGCGTGGGATGGGCATGACGCCCGTCGCCGGCGTTGATAACGTGGATCTCAGGCGCGACATGGCGCGCGATGAAATGCGCCGCGCCGCTCTGCGCGTGGCGCACCACGAACATGTCGGCATGCATCGCGCACAGGTTATCCACGGTATCCAGCAGGGTCTCGCCCTTGCTGGTGGAAGATGAACCGATATTCAGATTGACAACATCCGCCGACAAACGCTTGGCGGCGATTTCAAAAGTGGTGCGGGTGCGCGTGCTGTTTTCGAAGAACACGTTGAACACCGATTTGCCGTGCAACAGCGGTACTTTCTTGATCTCGAGTCCATCGTTGACATCGACGAAGGTCGCGGCTTTGTCGAGAATGTCGCGCAGGATGCGCACCGGCAAGCCCTCGGTCGTCAGCAAGTGCTGGAGTTCGCCGTGTTTATTTAATTGAGGATTATTCATGCGAGTATTCCTGCTGCGGGTTCATCAAAATAGGCCTGCAAGATCTGCTGCGCGGCATATTGGTCGATCAGAGATTTTTGCTTCATGCCGTGGATACCCTCTTCATTCAACTGCGCGCTTGCGGCGAGCGAAGTATACCGCTCATCCAGCAAAATCGTCGGCAATTTAAACCGCCCTTTGAGGCGGTTTGCGAAGCGGCGACACAACGCGGTCAGCTCGTGCGGCGTGCCATCGTCGTTGCTCGGCAGACCCACAACCAGTGCGCTGGGCTGCCATTCATTCAGTAAAGCCTCGATCTTGGCAAAGCGCGTATCGGTCTTTTCATCGTTGATGGTGGTCAACGGATTGGCGCGGCGCAACAGGGTATTGCCGACGGCGATGCCGATGCGTTTGGTGCCAAAATCAAATGCCAGCAAAGTGCCTGATGGTACCGAAGCATTCACAGAGCAACTCCAAAAATACAACAGCTAAGCCAGGCTAGGCGTGCGCAAAAAATCACTGCGCCGCATATTTGTATATGTAAGCAAGATTTTTTAAGCACAACAACGCATGGCGACGTTGTTGGATTTTTGGTCAGGCATGTCCTGCATCCTCCATCAGCGTGGCATAGCTGACCCCAAGCAAGTCCATCGCCGCGGCAAGCCGTTCTTCCGCTGGCAAGTCAAACAGGATGTGCTCCGAAGCCGGGACGGTCAGCCAGGTGTTTTCGGTGATCTCATGTTCCAACTGGCCTTGGTCCCATCCCGCATACCCCAGCGTGACGATCATATTACGCGGCCCCTTCCCTTCAGCCATCGCCTCGAGAATATCCCTGGAGGTGGTCAACGCCAGTTTGTCGTTGATGCGCAAGGTGGATTCCCAGTTTCCCGACGTATCATGCAACACAAAGCCGCGCTCGGTTTGCACCGGCCCACCGAAATGAACCGGCATCTTGGCGAGCTTGGGCTGATGCAGCGGAATGTTGACCTGATCGAACATCTCGCCCAGCGTAAGGGTGATCGGACGATTCACCACGATGCCCAGCGCACCGTTCTCGTTATGCTCACAAATGTAAGTCAGCGTGCCCGCAAAAACTCCCTCCTGCATGGCAGGCATGGCGATCAGAAAGTGATGGGTCAAATTGAAATCAGGCATGGCAGCATTGTAGCTGTCCGCGTTCAGTCACACAATTTGAATAATGCATTCTCAATAACGGGGCGGGCTCGTTCACATCGGATCAGACCACCCTCGGTTATATGCCACTGATTAGGCCCTTGAAAACTTAAAAAATACACTTCAAGAAATAATAGCCGGCACCAGTGAAATGGTGACCAGTTATAGCGATCTGTCGATCCGTACCGAGCAGCAATCGATTAGTCTGGATCAGACCGCCGCCAATATCGAGCAACTAACCTCCGCTGTCGCCCAAAACGCCGATAACTCACGTCAGGCAAACGAACTCGCAGTGAATGCTTCTGAGGTGGCCGTCAAAGGCGGCAAGATCGTTGGCCAAGTCGTCGAAACGATGGATTTGATCAACGAAAGCTCCAGTCAGGTGGTTGAAATAGTTGCCGTCATCGAAGATATCGCCTTCCAGGCCAATATTCTGGCCTTGAATGCCGCAGTCGAGGCCGCTCGCGCCGGTGAGCAAGGACGGGAATTCGCTGTCGTGGCCACAGAAGTGCGCAACCCGGCACAATGCTCGGCGGCTGCCGCAAAAAAGATCAAAGGGATGATCGAAAATTCGACCGATAAGGTGAGGGATGGCACAAAGCTTGTCAAAAATGCCGGCGACGCCATGAAGGATATCGTCACGGCGGCAAACCGAGTCACAGGCATGATGGCTGAAATTCAAACTGCGTCATCCGAACAAAAAGAGGGTATTCAACAGGTGGGCAACGCCGTGCAACAAATGAATTAAGTGACGCAGCAGAATGCGGCATTGGTCGAGGAAGTTACCGCCATAGCAGCATCAGTATTCGAACAAACCAAAAACCTGACAACAGCCGTTGAAAAATTCAAAATTCCCAGTATCGAACTGGGCCAACAGGAAAGGCATAACGAATTTTTAGCGCTGCCCTAGATCCGGCTGCTCTTTACGCTGGTCGAGGCAAGGTTTTCCATCGTCCGGCGCGCAATATTCTGCAACGGCAGCACTTCGCACACACCGCCTGCCGAAATCGCCTCTTTGGGCATGCCGAAAATCACACAAGTCGCCTCGTCCTGGGCAATGGTGTGGGAGCCGGCCTGCTTCATTTCCAACAATCCTTGCACGCCATCTTTTCCCATGCCGGTGAGAATAATACCAATCGCGTTGGCTCCGGCAACATTGGCCGCCGAACGAAATAGCACATCAACCGACGGGCGATGACGATTCACCAGCGGCCCCTGATCCAGCTTGATCACGTAATTTGCACCGCTGCGCTTGAGAAGTAAATGCGAATTACCCGGTGCGATATAGGCATGCCCCGGCAGCACTCGCTCGTTATGCTCCGCTTCCTTGACAGAAATCTTGCACAGCGTATTCAAGCGATCCGCGAATGACTTGGTAAAATGTTCCGGCATATGCTGGGTCACCAAAACACCCGGCGCATCGGCAGGCAACTTGGTCAGTACCTCTTTGATCGCCTCGGTTCCGCCAGTTGACGCACCGATGACAATCAATTTTTCTGTAGATGAATATTGGCCTGCGACACTGGGCAAGATCGCATCCGCGGAGAATGTTTCCTGAATTGCAGGTGCGGCAAGAATCTTGCGCACCCGCGCCTGTGCTACCGCGCGTATCTTATCGGTGATCTCGATGGCGACCTCCTCCATGCCGCGCGCAATATCCAATTTCGGCTTGGAGACAAAATCTACCGCGCCCAGTTCCAGCGCGCGAAAAGTTATATCTGAACTCTGTTCTGTCAGTGTGGACACCATCAGTACCGGCATCGGGCGCAGGCGCATCAATCTCTCCAGAAAATCCAGGCCGTCCATCTTGGGCATTTCCACATCCAGCGTCAGCACGTCCGGATTGAGCGCTTTGATCATCTCTCGCGCCACAAGGGGATCAGGTGCCGCTCCCACGCACTCCATGTCCTTTTCACGATTGATGATCTCATTCATCACGCTACGAATCAGCGCAGAGTCGTCAATCACCAACACTTTCAGCTTACGACTTTTCATGTTCGCTATTATTCGAATAATCCTGGAGCATCAACTGGCCGAAGAAAGGAAGATCAACCAAACAACTCCACATCGCCTTCCAGCTTGGCATATTGCAAACGCGTATGGTATTCGGCTTCGCGATTGATGATCGTATCGTTATGCACCTGTTTCAGGTTCTTCACTCTGACCAACCCGGTAGCGGGAAAGTAATATACTTTGCGTGGATTGACATCGAGCATGTCCTGGGCAAGAACAGGGATCTTTTCCGTCTTCAGAAATTTCATCACGAACTCGGCATTTCGCTCGCCGACATTGTTGACGGTAAATCCACGCAACACCGAGGCACCACCGAATACTTTCGCTTCAAGGTTGCCCCGCTTCGCGCCCATCTTGAGCAACTGGTTGATCAATATCTCCATGGCGTAAGTGCCATAGCGCGCTGATTCACCGAGAGGATTGTTGCGATCCTGACCACTATGCGGCAACATGAAATGATTCATGCCGCCGATCCCGCTGACCCTGTCGCGTATGCAGGCGCAGACGCAAGAACCCAGCACGGTAACCAAAACCATATTCCGCCCTGTTGCGTAATACTCGCCCGGTAATATTTTGGCCGCCTCGGAATTGTGTTCACGGTCAAAATACAGGTGCGGCGAGAGTACCTCTTCGAAACCTTGCTCAGCCATACTGGCACGTCCCTTCCTGCCTCACCTTCAAGGCGATTGATTATTTTCTAGCTTGCTGATGCGCGTGAGCTTTAGGGTTGGTCAATTCATACACCGTCTTGCCACGCGACTTGAACAAGTGCATGGCATTGTAAAAACTTTCCGAATGTCCGGCAAACACCAGACCATCCGGTTGCAGCAAAGGCGCGAATCGTTGCAGTATCTTAAGCTGCGTTTCCTTATCGAAATAGATCATCACGTTGCGGCAAAAGATCGCATCCAGCGGACCGCGTAACGGCCAAGTATCGCTGAGCAAATTCACCTGCCGGAAAGTAACCATGGCACGCAACTCCGGTCTCACTCGAACGAAACCCGCCTGATCTCCCGTCCCTCTGAGAAAGAATCGCTTCACGATAGATTCAGAAAGCTTCTCGACACGCTCGATCGGATAAACGCCCGCGTCCGCCGTGGCGAGCACATTGGTATCCACATCCGTGGCAATGATGGAGACATTGGGCGTAAAACTGCCATAGGCTTCCGCCACGGTTATCGCCATCGAGTACGGCTCTTCACCGGTTGATGAGGCCGAACACCAAAGGGCAACGTTATGTTTTCCTTTCTGTTTGGCAACGTGTTCCGCCAATATCGGGAAATGGTGAGGTTCACGAAAAAACGAGGTCAGGTTGGTGGTGAGCGAGTTGACGAACGCCTCCCATTCAGCCTCATTATTACCTTCCAGCAACGCCAAATAATCCTTGAAATTTTTGACCCCGGTCGCACGCAGGCGACGTGCCAAACGACTATACACCATGTGCTGCTTGGACGGCTTGAGCGAGATGCCGGCATGCTGATAAATCAGCTGGCAAATCTTCTCGAAATTCTCCGCTGTGAATGCAAATTCACGATCCTGGCCATCGCTGGATTGAAGATTAATGCTCATGGCGCCCTAAATTGCATGCTCAAAAAAACTACCCCGCTGTTCACTGG
>JADGRM010000127.1 GCA_017880945.1 Gallionella sp.
TGCACGTATCGGCGAAGGACAAAGCGACCGGCAAGGAGAACAAGATCAAGATCCAGGCCAGTTCAGGTTTGAGCGAAGCGGAGATCAAGCAGATGGTGCAGGATGCCGAAGTCCACGCCGAAGATGATCGCAAGGCGTTGGAACTGGTGGCCGCGCGCAATCAACTCGACTCGCTGATCCATTCCACGCACAAGTCGCTGAAGGAATATGGCGATCACCTGACCGCGGACGAAAAGTCTGCGATCGAGACCGCGCTCAAAGAAGCAGAAGAAGTCGTCAAGACCGACGACAAGGAAGGCATCGAAGCCAAGGCCGAGACCCTGTCGACTGCCGCGCAAAAGCTCGGTGAAAAGATGTACGCCGCCGAACAAGCCAAGGCGCAAGCCGGTGAAGCGGGCGCTGCATCCGGCGCGGAAGCCAAGAAGGAAGAAGGCGACGTGGTGGATGCAGAATTCACCGAAGTGAAGGACGAAAAAAAGTAAGATACTAGATGCTGGGGGCCGGGGACTAAAAACCTCCGGCCCCCGGCCTTTTTGCTGTCCTTCCAACCCCACGCAATCAGTTCCAGAATATGGCAAAAAAAGACTACTACGAAGTTCTCGGCGTCAACCGCGATGCTTCTGACGAAGAAATAAAAAAAGCTTATCGCAAGCTGGCGATGAAGCATCACCCCGACCGCAATCCGGATAACCCGAAGGCCGAGGAGCATTTCAAGGAAGCCAAAGAAGCATATGAGATGTTAAGCGACACGCAGAAGCGTGCCGCTTACGACCAGCATGGCCATGCCGCATTCGAATCCGGCGGAATGGGCGGTGGCAGTCCGTTCGGTGCAGGCGCGCAGGGCTTTGATTTTTCCGACATCTTCGGCGACATCTTTGGCGGTGGACGCGGCGGCGGGCGCAACAATGCACAACGCGGAGCCGACCTGCGCTACAACCTGGAAATCACGCTGGAACAAGCCGCACGCGGCACCGAAACGAAAATCCGCATCCCGACCATGGAAGAATGTGAAACATGTCATGGCTCGGGTGCCAAACCGGGAACCTCTCCGACCACCTGCACGACCTGTACAGGGCATGGCCAGGTGCGCATGCAACAGGGCTTCTTCTCTATCCAGCAAACCTGTCCGCGTTGTCACGGCACCGGCAAGATGATCACCTCGCCGTGCAAGGACTGCAACGGCAACGGACGCATCAAGCAACACAAGACCCTGTCGGTAAAGATTCCGCCTGGCGTGGATAACGAGGATCGCATCCGCCTGACTGGCGAAGGCGAACATGGCGCGAATGGCGGGCCCCCCGGCGATTTGTATGTGGTGATCAACACCAAGCCGCACGCGGTGTTCCAGCGCGACCACAACGACCTGCATTGCGAGATGCCGATCAGTTTCAGCACTGCCGCGCTCGGTGGTTCTATCGAGATCCCCACACTGGATGGAGTGGCAACGATCAAGATCCCCGCCGAGACGCAAAGCGGAAAAATATTCCGCCTGCGCGGCAAAGGCATCAAGGGCGTGCGCAGTTCCAGTCATGGCGATTTGCATTGCCACGTGGCGGTGGAAACCCCCGTCAATCTGACCGAGCGCCAAAAGGAACTGCTGCGCGAATTTGAGGCCATAAACGACAAAGACGGCGAACGTCACAACCCGCGTGCGAAGTCCTGGATGAACAAGGTGAAGGAATTTTTCGCCGGATAACTATCATCCCAATTCCGGCATCTGATTCATTCCGGCATCTGATAGTCACTAAAACCTTCGCGCTGAGCCTGTCGCGGCATGAGCCGGACTATTGACTGCCCAACAGCCGTATATAATTTTTTATTTATTTGGCTACAATCGTGGATCTAAAATACAATTCCTATACCATGTCCCGGCTCAAAGCTTTTTCCATTCACCTAACCTTAAGCGCGGCCATCGTGGCATCGGTGATCGCGCTCATGCTGCTGCTCTGGTATGCCCCCCCGTTTTTCTCGGCGCTTGGAGGAAAGCAGGTGTTGCTGATCCTGCTCGGAGTGGACGTAACGCTGGGACCCCTTTTCACCCTGATAATCTTCAATCCTCTGAAGAGCCGCAAAGCGCTGACTTTCGATTTATCGGTAATCGCCATACTGCAAACCGCAGCGCTGATCTACGGCATGAGCGTGGTATTTCAAGCGCGCCCGGTATTCGTGGTGTTCAGCAAGAATTCATTCGACCTGGTTACCGCCAATATGTTAAGCAACGAGGATATTGCCAAGGCGAAAAATCCAATCTACCGTTCACTACCGCTCACTGGTCCGATCTACGTTTATTCGCAAATGCCGACCGATATCAAAGAAAGAAACGAGGTGGTATGGGGTGCATTTTCAGGTAAGGATTTGCCAGAGTATCCCCAATACTACATGCCGTACGACGAGCATATGGCAGTTGCCGGCCGGGCAGCCAAGCCCCTGGCAGAGCTAAAGAAACTGAACCCGTATCACACTGCCGATATTGAAAATTCGATACGCGCCAGCGGACGGGTTGAATCGGATATCGGTTTCCTGCCGCTGCGCGCCAAATATCATGATCAGGTGGTACTGGTGGGAAGAAGCGATGGCAAGATACTGGCGCTATTAGAAGTGAATCCGTGACCTGCCACTGATTTGTCCAATCGCGGTAAACAATAACCGGCTGAACCTGATTTTCATCCGCAGATATTTCGCTGATCAACCTTTGGATTCCATCTTCGGGTCGCCTGATGATTGGCTATAACCAACCATAAAGTTACTTCTTGGCGAACACTTCACGCAAAAACATCGTCGCCTGCGACCACGAATCCTTGTCTGCTACCGCGTTGTAGGCAATCGGCATATTGAATTTTTTACCGAGCTCATCAGCTTCCGGATTGGTGAAAGCATGTTTTGCGCCGGGATAAGTGACCACCCGGTAATTCGCTCCTGCGGCTTCCATTTCTTTCCTGAAAGCGGCAACCTTGTCGGCCCCTATCATCGGGTCGGCTTCGCCGCTGAAGGAAATGATGCGCGCTTTAATTTTCCATGGCTTGGCGGGATGATCCGTGCCAAGCCCGCCATGGAAACTCGCCACCCCCTTCAAATTCTCACCGATGCGCGCCATATTCAGCACTATGCCACCGCCGAAGCAGTAGCCGAACGCCGCAATTTCATTGGCATCCACGGTTTCATGGTTGAGTAACACCTGCATGCCCGCTTCAAAACGTGCTTTTGCCAACGGCAAGTCCGTGCTCACCTCGGTGGAGAGCCTGCTCGCATCTTTAGGATTGTCGACCACTTGCCCGTCGCCATACATATCAACTGCCAGTGCGGTATAGCCCAACTCCGCCAACATGCGTGCCCGCTTGCGCGCATACTCGTTTTGTCCCCACCACTCAGGCACCACCAGTACCCCCGGGCGCTTGCCCTTGATGGCATCGTCGTAGGCAATATAGCCCTTCAGGGTCGTGCCACCCGCTTCATAACTCACTTCCTTGCCCTGCACCGCCGCTTGTGCCGCGCTGCCGAAACAGCATAACGACAACATCAATAAAATGTTTTTCATGACTCCCCCTTGAGTAAGACTGCACGACACACTACTGCCCGACCTTAAATCCACACGACCTTAACCTGCCCCCACTTGCACCTGCTGCTTCACATAAAAAAGCTTCATGCTTTGACTGTGAACTCTTTCGAGTAACTGTTCGGCAAGCGCATCGTCGATGATGAACTCGACCTTGACCGCCAGCTCGCCAGCCAACTCAAAAAAGGTCTCCTCGTGCATTTTTCCATGCCGGCCGAATCCGGCGATCGCGCGGAATGCAGAGCCACCGTGCACGCCGAGTGATTTAGCCTCTTCCAGCAACCATTCATACAAGGGCATACCTGCGTGGTGCTGCTTTTCACTGATATAAAACGAAAGCAGGTTCATGATCGCGCTCCTATGTTTGCAGCCATTTGAAAGTCTGTATTCCGAGCACCGTCATCAGCAAAGAGCCGCCGAGATGGGTAAAGATGATCGCCGACCCCCAAGCATACTGGCCGCGCAGCAACAGCGTGACGGTCTCTGCCGAAAAGGTGGAGAAAGTGGTCAGTCCGCCGAGAAATCCGGTGATGATGAGCAACCGCCATTCCGGCGACAGTCCCGGATAATGCGTAAAAAAAGCCACCGCAAGGCCGATCAGATAACCGCCGACCAGATTGGCAGACAGCGTGCCCAGCGGCAACTCCGGCAACGCCGGATTGAGCCACAGCCCCAGGCCCCAGCGCAGCCATGCGCCGAATGCCGAGCCGATTCCTATTGCGAGAAAAGCATAAAGCATCACTACGACCCTGTAAAAATTCCGTCATTTATGAATAACATTCGCGTCATTCTACAACACGCACCAGCGCAAAACCTCCTCCCGGCGTGCGGAAGTTGGTGGTCTGTCCCTGATACAGCCGTCCAGCAACCAGATGGATCTGCCCGTCATACACGTAGCAGCGCACGTCATACTTGCGCGACACCGTCTCGGCATCATTCACGCATACCGCACGCTCACCCGGTGGCGCTAATTTCTGCGCGACATAATCGCCGTGCATGATTTCACCAAACACGCGGTGCGTAAGATTCGCGCCGCGATACGCGCCCTTGCCGCCGTAGCCGCTATTTGGCTTGAAGAATAAACTTTTGCGCTCTGCCCACAGCGTGGCTTCCATGTCCGGTCGCACCACGATGGTATGTGGAATACCTGAGTGCAAAGTAGCGATGTCAGCTTCGTCCGCACCCAGTGCGCGCAAACCTTGCGCATCGGTCAACCGCGCCAGATTGCGCTTGTCGGCGTATTGCGCGTAAGCAAACGGATGCGGCGTCAGCACCACCCGCCCGCTAGAATATGCCTGCCGCAATGCGGGATGGTGTTGCAAAGAAAAATCCGTCAGGCGGTTGTACACCAGATCGATTTTTTCTGCGCCAAAATATAAACCATCGTCGCGCGTTTGCAGCGCAGCAGGATCAACGATATGAGCTGCAATGCCGGCACTCTCGAACAAATCTTTCGCCAACAGAAATTCCGGATAGAGATATTGCCCCTCCGGCTGCTCGTCCACAATGGCGATAGTGTTGAGCGGCGCGTCGCCGCGCACCAATCTCCACTCGTTGCTGAACATAGCCAGAAAAGCTTGTTCGAGATTTTCAACAGCAGCCGCTTTGCCGGGTAGGCCGGCATCGCGTTGGCTGTCGATCAGCAACTCATTGAGAAAAGCGCCGCCCGCGTTGGTGTTGATCTCGATGAGGTGCGCGCCCTGCCCGTTGAGGTGAAAGTCATAGCCGAAGAACACGCCCTTGGCGGTCGGCCGGGTTTCATTGCTTGCGACCTGCCACCCTGCAAGCCCAACCACCCGCTCCACCGCCGCGATCACCGCACGCATCTGCTGCAACTGTGCGGACGTAATGAACAACGGCACATCAGCAAACAAATGCGGGCAACGCTCCGTCACCAGGCTATGCCATGCCTCGCCCTGCGCCTGCATCGCGCGTTGCAGTGCGGCTTGATTCAATCCGGCCGCATGGCAATCAGCATTGAGTCGTTCCGCCTCGTTCACTACATGCCCAGCATTTTTTGTTTCAGATCAGGCTGAGCGGGTTTATCGCCCAGCCAAATCTTGAACAGCGCGCGATTGAATGCTTCGCCGGCGATGTTGCCTCTCAGTACGCCATTCACAATGATCTGCGTACCGCTGGCAGGGAGATAATCCAGATCAACCACATCGCCGTCGTTTACCTTTCCGACCACATGAAAGATCGCCGTCAATTCTTTAAGCTGCGGCTCCAGGGCCTGCATCTCGGCGGCAGTGTGATTCGCGACCATCACCTCGTTGAACGAATGCAGCATTTGCTCGTCGCTGAGTTCACGCAGGATATGCAAGGCAACTCTCTTCTCGCCGGACTGGTTAAGCGCGGCTCCCGCCACATGGGTCTTCTCGCCCAGATACAGTGCAGCGACATACACCTTAAAGAAAAACTTGGTACGCAGACCCGCGCCGTTCAGCACCAGATCGCGGCTGCCGAGATGAATGCTATCCGCCAGCTTCACCCCCGAAACTTCCAGCGCGCTTGCGTTCCAGCTCAGGAACATACAGCAGAACACCAACAATATTTTTTTCATTTTCTTTCTTTCAGAAAAGGATTGGAAACCGTCGTGAGCGTCGTCAGGGCAAGGCGCGAAAGGGCGAGAAACCGGAGTGTACAGGTTTGTACATGAGGATTTCGCGCCATTGAGTAACACAGCCATGGCGACGCGCAGCAGGTTTACAAAGCTTCAAAAATTCCAGCCGCGCCCATCCCCGTCCCTATACACATCGTCACCATCCCGTATTTCAGTTTGTGTCTGCGCATGCCGTGCAACAGCGTGGCCACGCGTATCGCGCCGGTCGCGCCGAGCGGATGGCCCAGCGCGATCGCACCGCCGAGCGGATTGACCTTGGCTCTGTCCAGACCGACATCATGGATCACCGCCAGCGATTGCGCGGCAAAGGCTTCGTTGAGTTCGATCCAGTCCATGTCGCCCAAGCTCAATCCCGTTTG
>JADGRM010000128.1 GCA_017880945.1 Gallionella sp.
GAGCGGCTGTTGAGTGATGCCATGGCCGGCGATGGCGCGCTGTTCACCCGTGAGGACGCGGTTGAGGCCGCATGGGCGGTGGTCGACCCCGTTCTTGACATGCCGCGCCCTGTTTACCGCTACAAGCCCGGCAGCTGGGGGCCGAAACAAGCCGACGCGCTGATTGCGGCAGACGGAAGCTGGCACAACCCGATACTGGAGAAGGAGAAAAAATGAAAGCCACACAACAACTGCACGATCTCGGTCAAAGTCTCTGGCTCGACAACATCACGCGCGAGCTGCTGATGAACGGCACACTGGCCCGCTATATCAGCGAGCTCTCAGTGACGGGACTGACCTCCAATCCCACGATCTTTGATCATGCCATCCAAAATGGTGATTTTTACGATGACGCGATCCGCCAAAAAACGCTCGCGGGCAAATCGGGCGAGGCGTTGTTCTTTGAACTTGCGCTGGAAGATCTGATCCGCGCGGCTGATCTTTTCCGGCCGATCCACGATGCCACCGGCGGAATCGACGGCTGGGTCTCGCTGGAGGTATCACCTCTGCTCGCCGATGACACGGCCGCCACCATAAGGGCAGCGATGCAACTGCATGCCCGCGCACAACGCCCCAATCTTTTCATCAAGATTCCGGGCACCCGTGCAGGCATTCCGGCGGTCGAGGAATCGATCTTCGCGGGCGTGCCGGTGAACGTCACGTTGCTGTTTTCCCGCGAGCACTACATCGCCGCGGCAGAAGCGTATATGCGCGGCATCGAGCGACGCATCGCCGCCGGTTTGGATCCGAAGATCGGTTCCGTGGCTTCAATTTTCGTCAGCCGCTGGGACGTGGCCGTCAAGGACAAGGTTCAAGGCGAGTTCCGCAACAACCGTCTTGGCATCGCCATCGCCATGCGCACCTACAAAGCCTACCGCGATCTGCTGGCATCAAAGCGTTGGCAGAAATTGGCCGCTTCCGGAGCCCGACCGCAACGCTTGCTGTGGGCCAGCACCGGCACCAAGGATCCCGCAGCCTCAGAGACCCTTTACGTCGAAGCGCTCGCTGCGCCGGATACGGTCAATACCATCCCCGAAAAGACACTGCTCGCCTTCGCCGAGCACGGCAAAATAAAGAACGTATTGCCGGTTGATGAGGGTTCTGCCGAAACGGTGGAAGCGGTAATTGCGGAATTCACCCGCGAGGGCGTCAACGATGAGGCGCTTGCCGCCGAACTTCAACGCGAGGGCACCGAATCTTTCGCAAAATCCTGGAACGATCTGATTGCATGCATCGCGTCAAAAAGCGACGCGCTTACGCAGAACCATCCGGGCGGAAAATAGCCATGACAAACGCAGCGCAACTCGACCAGTTGTGCATCAATACCCTGCGCTTCCTGTCGGTGGACATGGTGCAGAAGGCCAACAGCGGGCATCCGGGTCTGCCGCTCGGCGCGGCGCCGTTGGCCTATGTGCTGTGGACGCGCTGGCTTAAGTACAACCCGCGCAACCCGCATTGGCTCAACCGCGACCGTTTCGTGCTCTCGGCCGGACACGGTTCGGCGCTGCTCTACAGTCTGTTGCACCTGACCGGTTATGACCTTGTGCTGGACGACATCAAGCAGTTCCGTCAATGGGGCAGCAAGACGCCGGGGCATCCCGAGCGCGGACACACGCCTGGCGTCGAAACCACCACCGGGCCGCTGGGGCAAGGCTTCGGCAATGCGGTCGGCATGGCGATCGCAGAGGCACAACTCGCGGCACGCTACAACCGGCCCGGTCACGCGCTCATCGATCACGATACGTTTGCCATCGTCAGCGATGGTGACCTGATGGAGGGCGTGGCCTCCGAAGCTGCGTCGCTGGCCGGTCATCTCAAGCTCGGCAAGCTCACTTGCCTCTACGACGACAACTGCGTCACCCTGTCCGCCGGCACCGACATCACTTTCTCCGAGAATCGCGCACTGCGCTTCGAGGCCTATGGCTGGCACACCGTATCGGTGGCAGACGGCAACGACCCCGCCGCGATCGACGCCGCACTGGCCGCCGCACGCGCGGAGACCGCACGGCCGTCGCTGATCCTGGTGCGTACCCATATCGGCTACGGCTCGCCCGAGCAGGACAGTTTCAAGGCGCACGGCTCACCGCTCGGCGTGGACGACGTGCGCAAGACCAAACAGACACTGGGCTGGCCGACCGAGCCGGACTTCCTGATACCGGACGAGGCGCTGGCACATTTCCGCGAGGCGGTGGAGCGAGGCGCGCAGGACGAGGCTGCGTGGAACGAGCGCATGA
The DNA here is from genome assembly GCA_017880945.1 of Gallionella sp. Classification (GTDB taxonomy): domain Bacteria; phylum Pseudomonadota; class Gammaproteobacteria; order Burkholderiales; family Gallionellaceae; genus Gallionella. The sequence goes on from JADGRM010000128.1 coordinate 2,274, forward strand.
GTGCCTACGCCAAGGCGTTCCCGGACATGGCAGAGGAGCTTCAGTACCGCCTGCGCGACGAATTGCCGCCGGGCTGGGATGCGGACATCCCGGTATTTCAAGCCAACACCAAAGGCCTCGCCACCCGCGACGCATCCGGCAAGGTGATGAACGCCATTGCACCCAAGCTGCCGGCACTGACCGGCGGATCGGCCGACCTCGATCCGTCGACGAAAACGGCCTTGAAAGGCATGGGCGATTTCAATCCGCCGCCGGAAAAGAACGCTGACCAGCAGGGTTCCGATAGCGCTGGCTGGAGCTATGCCGGACGCAACCTGCATTTCGGCGTGCGCGAACACGCGATGGCCGCCATCGTCAACGGCCTCGCCGCGCACGGCGGTTTTATTCCTTACGGCTCGACCTTTCTGATCTTCTCCGACTACATGCGTCCGTCGATCCGGCTGGCGGCACTGATGGGGCTGCACGTCGTGCACGTGTTCACGCACGACAGCATCGCCGTTGGCGAGGACGGCCCCACGCATCAGCCGGTGGAACAACTGGCGAGTCTGCGTGCGATTCCGAATCTCATCGTGATTCGCCCCGGCGATGCCAACGAAACCGCGGTCGCTTGGCGCGTCGCGCTGGAAACGCGCGAGCGGCCGGTGATGCTGGTGTTGAGCCGGCAGGATCTGCCCACGCTCGATCGCAGCCGCTACGCCGCGGCGGATGGATTGCGCCGAGGCGCCTATGTGCTGAGCGATGCGACTAACGGCAAGCCCGAGCTGATCCTGCTCGCCAGCGGTTCCGAAGTCGGCCTGATCGTGGCTGCGGCGGAACGCTTGCAACAGCAAGGCATCGCCGTGCGCTGCGTGTCGATGCCGAGCTGGGAGCTGTTCGAGGCCTTGCCGCAAGCCGAGCGCGATGCGGTGCTGCCGCCCTCGGTCGGTGCGCGGCTCGCGGTCGAACTGGGTGTGCCGCAAGGCTGGGATCGTTACGTCGGTACGCGGGGCGACATGCTCGGCGTGGAACGCTTCGGAGCTTCCGCGCCGGCCGCAGTCGTGCTGCGCGAATACGGCTTCACCGTCGACAATGTATGCGCGCGGGCAAAGGCGCTGCTGGTTTTGGAACAGAAGCAGAGCTAGGATTGAATGTAAAACTGACGGCTTTACTGACCGCCAACGACACAGATATGCTCGTCATGAAGCTTCAGTGTAAGGACCGCTTTTCGGCCTTAGCGGTTGCATCGCAGAAAATGCGATTCCGTTTTCTGCGAGCGTCTGCAAAGCGCCATAAAGCAGCCATACAAACCGGGTTGAAACTACAGGCCTGACCGTCGCAAACCGACACAAAGCAGACGTTCGCAATTCCAGAAAGCGGAGGCTGGATGGTAGCTGCTAATACCATCTGGTGAATGCGGCCCGATATTTTGTAAAGTGTGAACTCATCATTTGAGCAATCTGGGCGAGCGTTACTCAAAATTGCACTTCGTTCATGAATCCGCCAATACAAGAAAAGTAAAATATTCCGGTCAGGCGGCCTGGATATTGGACGCCTGCTTTCCCTTGGGGCCTTGTGTCACGTCAAAGCTGATCTTCTGGCCTTCCTTGAGGGACTTGAAGCCGTTCATATTGACTGCGGAATAGTGCGCAAACAAATCATCGCTGCCATCATCTGGAGTGATGAAACCAAAACCCTTCGCATCGTTAAACCATTTGACTGTACCGGTTGCCATGATTCTTCCTTTTTAAAAAAAACGGGAAAAGCTCCCGCGAGCCTTGTTGCACTTACAAATTATTCTGCCCGTGTTTCTGCGTCGTCTGCATAGCTCATGGCCAGGAACACAAGGTTTTACGTCACCGCGACATTGACCGACTTGGCCTTGGCCTTCGCGGACTTGGCCAGCGTAACGTTGAGCATGCCATCCTTGAACTCGGCTTTCACCGAGTTTTCATCGGCATTGTCAGGAATCCGGAAACTGCGCACGAAGCTGCCGTAGGAACGCTCGACACGGTGGAACTTTTTGCCTTTCTCTTCTTTCTCCATTTTTCGCTCACCTTGGATCGTGAGCATCCCGTCCTGAATGGTGACCTTGACATCCTCTTTTTTCACGCCGGGAATTTCGGCCTTGATCAGGTATGCCGCGTCCGTTTCGCTGATGTCTATTGAAGGAGACCAGTCTGCTACCGCCAACATTTCCTGGCCCGATTCGGCTCGGGCTGTTGAACGTCCGAAGATACGGTTCAAACGGTTGGAAACATCTTCCAACTCCCTGGAGGGATCCCATTTTATCAAGTTCATGATAGTTCTTCTTTGTGATGAACTGCATCAAAACAATCCTCGCGCCACAGGCAGTCAACCTGATCGCACTCGCCGTTTCTGGCGGTGGCGAAGCAGGCGAAGTTGCCTTCCTCGGTTTGAATCGCGTTAATCAGTTCGGTTTTTGAAAGGTGTCCGGCTTTGATACTGTGCGACTTGGCAATGGAACGTACATCTTCCAATTTCATGATGTTCTCCATGGTAAAGTGCAGTTACGCTTAATACATTATTTATTACATGCTCCAAACGTATGGCAATGTGTCCGGAAAACCATGCTCCGATTTCATATGCACTTCACCATTTGGAAAACCTGACGATATAGTTAATTTATTGCGCTTAGCCTCCTGAAGGGTTCCACTTAGCTGAACTCCATCTGGAATTGGCTTATTCACCTCCATATCATGATCTGCCCTAGCCATCAAAATATGATCGACCTCTTCAAGTGGGGTGAGAATTTGGCTCATGACATTTCCTTTCAAATATGAAAGCGGATTGCATCAGGCGGCAGTAGCATACACAATCTTACATTTATGATACGCGCGCAACTGGCGAATCAGTCCATGACTCCTTTTTAAATGCCCTAGATAAATCTCATCACTAGTGGCAAGATGGCCCAACATCTCGGAAACGTGGTCGCAACAGGATAGCAACAGTGCGATCAGATCCCCTTCTGCGCGCAAATTGGCATCGCGCACTTTTTTCAGTACACCCTCACACATATGAGAATGCAATGACATGCTTACACCCATAAAAGCTGGTCATATCTTTTATAGCCTGTGTGACGCATGGGAGGGTGCTGGCTATTGCAGTATCAGCTGGCGACCGTTGGAGGCGCAACAGCGCAACTTTCATGTCCTGTATAAGTTCAAGACTGTTATTGATGGGGTCGGTAAATGCTCTATTGCAACGCATGTCTTTTCCCTTTCGTCATCGAAAAGTCATCTTCCTCTTATCATCAGTGGACTTTGATGTCATTGCGGTTATTGAGCATTGCATCGATTTCCGCTTCAGCGGCCAACCAGTCGGCCAGTGAATCACCGCCACCAAAGCCGCGATGCTCGGCGCGAAAATAAGCCGCAACTGAGATCATTTCTTCACGGTTAATCCCATCCCCAATATCATTCTTAGGGGTGGCGGATTGCTTCGGGGTGGCGGATTGGATTTTTGCATTTGTTTTGCTAGAAATTGCAGATGTGTGTGGCATGATTGTTCTCCTAAAGGAATAGCCAATAATTATTGAAGAATCATAATCAATCTATGATGAAAAATATTGCGGGGCAGATCACAGAACCAGTAATGAGTGCCATTATGTATTCCCTATAAAACACTGGTTGTTCTTTGCTGGTTATGGGAGTGTCATGCTGGCATGATTCCATGCTGCTTTAGAATTTAAACCTCTCTCTCGGTAATAGCGGTAGTCCCTGATGAACCGTGCGAATCTGGCAAATGTGCGTAACATGATTGCTCCTTTCCATTGCTATTTTTAGATAGTTTTTTTAAACTCCAGAAACAAGATGCCCATAATAAAAGGCAATTATGATTTTGCATTGTCAGAAGGACTCACAATCAGTCTCAGGGTATGCCTCCCATCATATTCAAGACGGACAAAGCTCAATTTACTGAGGAAGGTGTCACCTTGCCGATTTTGCGTTTGGAAAAGTTTACCGCAACGACAGAGAAAATTAAGAAGCGGGTTAACTCGCCCTTCCTGAACCAGCGTAACTCCCGAGAGTTGCGGGAACAGCATGGAAACATGCTGCCAAACCAAATCGTGCCGCCGGTAGCCAAACAACCTCTCGCCGGACTCACTGCAATCGCGGATCATGCCGCGTTCGTCCATTGCCAGCGCTGGCGGCTCATACCACTCAGCGGGATGTTCATCAGTCCACTCCCGCACTACAGCGTAGGAAGGCGCATTGGTTTCGATTAC
>JADGRM010000129.1 GCA_017880945.1 Gallionella sp.
TCAAGCGGCAATCGTTTCAGGTAAGAGAGCGAGGAATATCCGGTGCCGAAATCGTCCATCGAAAAGTCCACGCCTATCGACTGCAGCTGCTGCATTTTGCTGATGCTATCTTCGACATTGTTCAGTATCAGACTCTCGGTCAGTTCCAGTTTCAGCCGCTTCGGGTTGATACCATTCTTGGCCAGCGCGGCTTTAACCTGTGCGACGAAGTCGTCATGGCGGAACTGATTCATGCTGACGTTCACTGCAACATTCAGCTCCCGGAACAGCGGATCGCTTTGCCATAGCCTGATCTGTTCACAGGCGGTTTCCAGCACCCAAAGCCCGATCGGCAGGATCAACCCGTTTTCTTCGGCCAGCGGAATAAATTGCGCAGGCGCGACCATGCCCAGATCCGGGTGTTCCCAGCGCAATAATGCTTCTGCCCCGATCGGCCGCAATGCCGCATTGACCTGTACCTGATAATGCAGTCGGAACTGTTGTTTCGATAGTGCCCCGCGCAGCGCCACTTCCATTTTACCGCGCGCATCGAGCACGGCTTGCATGGCGGGATCGAAGAAGCGAATGGCATTGCGACCGGCCTGCTTGGCTTGATACATGGCCACATCGGCCTGCTTGAGCAATTCGTCGGCGCTGCCGGGATGGTCGATAAACAGGTTGATGCCGATGCTGGCAGAACAGTGATACTCCAGTGCGTCAAATTCACAGGGCTGACCAAGCATAACGCGGATTTTTTCCCCGATTATCTCGGCTTGAGCGGCAGCCTCGGTCTTTTCAGCACTCAGTCCTTCAAGAATAAGCACGAACTCGTCACCGCCGAACCGGGCAACTGTGTCACCTTCACGCACACAACCTTGCAGGCGTTGCGTGACCTCGACCAGCAACAAGTCGCCGATGTCATGCCCTTGGGTATCGTTAAGATTTTTGAAATGATCGAGGTCGAGAAACAGGATGGCACCGTGTTGCTGATTGCGGGTGCTTGATACGATGGCCTGATGCAAACGATCCATCAGCAAACGGCGGTTGGGCAGATTGGTGAGCGGGTCGTAGAAGGCGAGGTTGTGGATCACTTCTTCGGCCTTGTTGCGCTCGGTCAGATCTATGAATGCCTCGATCACCAAGGGGCCTCTGGCGTCATCATGTACGGTGGCAACGCTCCTTAGCAGCGGAACTGACTTGTTGTTATGCACCAGTCCGTTGATTTCCTCGGCATCGATTTTCCGCTGCAGATCGATGGCCGGGCAGGCACCGCATTGCTGGTAGCAGGGTAGAAACTGTTCGCAGGACTGCCCAATCAATTTCACCGCCGCAATCCCGAACAGCAGTTCGGCGGCGCGATTAACCTGGACGATTTGCCGCTTGCCATTGAATAGCACCATCGCAAACGGTGCATCGGTGAGCAATACGCGTATCAGTTTGTCATTATTGATCTTGTCGCGATCGAGAGTCTTGAGACGATCAGCGAAGGTGCGAAACGATTCCTGTGCGCGTGCGATATGGCGACCGCCGAATTCAATCGATTCTTCTCCCAGTGTGAGCAGGATGCCCCGGGTCTTGCCACCGGGTGTAACAACTGGCCTTGCGTAAACTGTCAACTCGACCTGGATTAAGGGGGCATAGTAGAAAATTTGGCGGAGTGATTTGACATGGTCCGCCGCGACTGAATCCAGCAGCCAGGATCGGAATTGAGGGCAATCCAGCAGTGCCGCTTGTTTGTTGAGATTCTGGACGGAGTCGCGCACGGCATGGTTGAATTTCGAAAACGCGGAATTCTCATAACGCAGCGTTCCCTGGATATCGAATACTGCAACAGCCGAATCAAGGAAGTCATAGGCCGCGCAATTCCCCAGCAAGCCATCAAGCCCGCTTTCGAGCGTGATTGTTTGTGGTGTGTGCGGGGACATTTTAGAAAGTTAGAACTTTGTCCGCTTCCGCTACCAACCCATGGAGATGGCTCATGGATCCTATTTCACATTTGAGTTCTTCCAGCAGAAAGGGCATTTCGACCTTGCGACTCTCGCAACATACACCGCAACCCATGATCTGGCCGCCGCTGTCACGAAACAGTCGCATCTGTTCCAACACGTCGTACTGCAGCGTGCTGACCATTGCCACTTCCACGCCTTTGCCCAAAAGGAATACGCTGACCTGGTTGTTGAAAGCCCGGGAAGTGTTGGCGAAACGGAAAGCATTCCAAGCTGTTTCGGAATCATTGGAATAAATGATGATTGCGATCTTCATATTTCCGTTTCCTAAGATGCAAGAGACTGAATGGTATCACTAATGACGTATTGCCAACCAGCTCTGTCAAGCTCTACTTAGAGCTCGTGCTCGATGGCCGGTTACCCGATTCCGGAAACGTCGAGGTCAAGGTGCCGCACATTCCGTGCTTTGTTTTGCTGAGTGCCAGGGGATGCGTCCCGGTCATTCTGGTTACGCAATTATTTACGTGTCCCCATGATTCGTTTTACGCCTGCGCTGAACACCAGCACGCTGCCGGCTGCCAGCACACCAACACCAAGAATGTGCGGCGCATCACCGGAAAAATGGAACAGCCCGCGCAACACCGGCACGCTTAACACCAATGCCAGTCCGGCACTGCCACCCAGCACGATCCACCACAGCACCGGGTTTTCCCGCGACCATGCGCCTTGCCAGGATGCATTCAAAGAGCGGTTGCTGAACACCAGCGCGATATTACCCGCCACCATCGCGACGAATACCAGCGCGCGCACGGTGTTTTCTTCGAACCCTTGAGATATCGCCCAGGCATAAATAGTGGCGGCAACCGCGAAAGCCACCAGTCCCTGCAGCAGACTGTTGGTCAACAGCATGCCGCCGAACAGTGTCTCGTTCGCCTGTCTGGGCGGGCGCTGCATGATGTTCTTTTCTTCAGGCTCGGCCTCGAAAAAGATCGAACAGGCGGGATCGATGATCATCTGCAAGAACATGATATGCGCAGGCAGCAGTAGCAGCGGTTCGCCTAGCAGCACCGGCAGCAGTGCCATGCCGACGATGGGGATGTGCACGGCCAGTGCGTAACTCATCGCCTTGCGCAGGTTGTCGTAGATGCGACGCCCCAAACGGATGGTGGCGACCAGCGAGGCAAAGTCATCGTTGAGCAGCACCAGCCCGGCGGCTTCGCGCGCCACGTCGGTGCCGCGTTTGCCCATCGCCACGCCGATGTGTGCGGCCTTGAGGGCGGGCGCATCGTTCACGCCGTCGCCGGTCATCGCGACGATCTCGCCGTTGGCTTTGAAGGCTTCCACCAGGCGCAGTTTCTGCTGCGGCACGATGCGCGCGAATACCTGCACATCGTGCAGTCTGGTGCGCAATGCTGCATCGGATAGCGCGTCCAGCTCGCCGCCGGTTAATACTTGCCCGGATGGCAAGCCCAGTTCGCGGGCAATCGCCTGTGCGGTGCGTGCATGGTCGCCGGTGATCATCACTACCCGAACGCCTGCTGCGCGACACTGCGCGATGGCCTCCGCAATATCAGGGCGTAGCGGGTCATGCAGGCCGAGCAAGCCGACGAATGAGAACTCGATGTCATGCTGCTGTGCCGGCCACTGATGTTCCGGATCCTGGCCGGGCTTGAGTTCGGCGCGTGCCACGCCCAGTACGCGCAAGCCCTGGTCGGCCATTTCTGCGGCAATTAGTGCGATGGATGCGGCCTGCGCATCGGGGAGGTGGCACAGGTCTATGATGGCCTCGGGCGCGCCCTTGGCAGCGACCATGTGATGTTCTTGGCCGTCGCCTTGCCAGACGTGCGACATGGCCGCCAGCTCCGGCGACAGGCTGTATTCATGTACCAGTTGCCATGCTTCATGCAGGTGTTCGCTGCCGCTCAGGGTGCGCAGCCCCAGTTCATGCAGAGCGCGTTCCATCGGGTCAAACGGATCGCGCTCGCTGGCGAGGATGCCGAATTCCACCAATTCGTGCCACGGTTCAGGCAGCGGACTGTGGCTGTCCACTTGCAGCATTTGACCGCTGCTATACAGCTCGCGGATCACCATGCGATTTTCGGTCAGCGTGCCGGTCTTGTCGGTACACAGCACGGTGGTGGCACCCAGGGTTTCGATGGCATTGAGCCGCCGCGTCAGCACATCACGCCGCGAGATGCGCCACGCGCCGAGCGCCATGAACACCGACAGGATCACCGGGAATTCTTCGGGCAGCGAAGCCATCGCCAGGCTGACGCCAGCCAGCAGTGCATCCAGCCAATGGCCACGCGAGATACCATAAGTGAGCACCAGCAGCAGGCAGAGTGCGCCGGCGAATATCGCCAGACGGCGCACCAGCCGGTCGGTCTGGATGCGCAGCGGAGACGTGCCGGAGCGCGTGTCCTGCAGCGATTCGCCGATCTGCCCGATGGCACTGGACTTGCCGGTGGCTGTCACCAGACCGATACCGCTGCCTTGTACCAGCACCGTTCCCGCGTACACGAACGGCTGATCATCGCCGCCCGGCTGAAGCGCAGTTGCGTCTGCGTTGCCCGGATGTTTGCGCACCGGGACCGATTCGCCGGTCAGCATGGATTCGTCGGCAAGCAGGTCGTTGCAACTGAGCAGCACTGCATCAGCAGCGACGCGATCTCCCTCGGTGAGCAGCAGCAAGTCGCCTTGCACCACCTCGCGTCCCGAGATGCGTTGCTGCTTGCCGTCGCGTATCACCAGTGCACGAGGGCTGGACAGGTCGCGCAGCGCTTCCAGCACCCGTTCGCTCTTGTATTGCTGGGACACGGTGAGGGTTACGATGAGCAGCACGAAGAACAGCAACATCAGCGCGTCATCAATGCTGCCCAGCAGCAGGTAAATACCGCCCGCCACGATCAGCAACAGGAACATCGGTTCGCGCAACACGTCGGCAACGATGTGCCATATGCGGCGTGGATTGGGCGGTTTCAACTCGTTGTAGCCGGACGCGGCAAGGCGTAGCTGCGCTTCTGCCGTGCTCAACCCCGAAATCAACTGTTCGTCGTTCACTGTGCTCATGCCGGTTGTTCCCACGCCTTGCGATGCGGTCAGCATACCGCGATAGCGGTTAGCGAGTAAATCACGGTGGTGTTTGATGATGTTCAATGCAGGAAAAAAAGCGGCACAGCAAACGTGTTTCGGGTAAATTTCGCCCTCATTTTTAAAATGGAACTATACTGGAACAGGGGCATACTATTGTTTCAGTACATTTCAGGTGTTTCAGTAAATTTCAGGCGGTTTGATAAATTTAAGGAGTTTCAAGTTATGACGCAATACAGCAAGCGCATGGTGATCGTTCATTGGCTGACCTTGGCATTGTTGATCGCCGCCTGGTATCTGGGTGACAGCCTGGGCGAAGCGACTGACGAGAGCAAGGCGACGCTGGCCGGATACATCGTACATCTATCGGTGGGGGGGATGGTTTTGTTGTTGACATTGTCGCAACTGTTTTTCCGCCGTAAGGATGGTACGCCGCCGTTGCTGGACGATAAGCCAATATACCAAGTAGTGGCCAAAGGCGTGTTTTACCTGCTTTATACGGTGTTGTTCCTGTTGCCGGTGAGCGGCGTGTTGATCCTGCTCACCAGCAAGGCGGGCACGGCATTATTGGCATTCGATGCGAATCTGCTGCCCAAAGAGCATGGTTACAGGGGAGTATTCGCCCACGTGGTACATGGACAATTGGTCAATGTGTTGATCGTGCTGGTGGTGCTGCATATACTCGGTGCGATCAAGCATCAATTCATCACGAAAGATGGTTTGATGGAGCGGATGATGCTGCGCAGGAAAGACTGACTTTCACAGAGTGAATAGAGTACGGGCGGGTTTCATACCCGCCTTTTTTGTTTCTTTCGGTGCAAAGCCGCATGGCGGATCACAGGGTCAGTGTGTCATTCAAACAGGTCTTGGCTTGCGCCAGCCGTGTCAGCGTGGGCAACAGATTTAGACCGGCTTCTTCTTTCAAGACCAGTGCGCTTTCCTTCAGGTCATCAAAGGAGATATCGACAGGATTGCCAGCCGCAGCGAAGGCGATGGCATTGCCGCTTTCGCATGACGGGAACACCAGTGCGCGATCTGTAAAGGCGGCCATGATCCTTTTCGTACTCGCTTCGAAGCCGTGACTGCGCCCGAGCAGGTTGACTGCCATTATCCCGTCATCGCTCAGGTGTGTTCGACACGCTTGATAGAACGGCACAGTATCCAGTGCGCCTGAACGCGCGTTTTCGTCGAAGCCGTCCACCAGGATCAAATCGAACTTCTTGTCGCTGTTCAGAATGTATTCCATGCCGTCGCCGATGACGATGCTGACCCGCTTCGGGTCTTCCGGAAGCTTGAAGAATTGCCGTGCGGCAGCGATCACGTCAGGTTCGATCTCGACCACGGTCAGATGCGCGAGCGGACGATTTCGGTACAGGAATTTGGTCAGCGAGGCGGCGCCCAATCCGATCAGCAGCACCTTGCGCGGCCAGCGTGCACCTTCTCGCAGTAACAGGGAAGCCATCATCTCGCGGGTATATTCCAG
>JADGRM010000130.1 GCA_017880945.1 Gallionella sp.
CTCCGATGGCGACAAGATCGCCGCGCAGCGTCTATCCACGGTGTATATGCCCGGAGCGAAGATCACGATGCTGCCGGACAGTGTGGTGCAAGCTTTTACCCTGGAAGCGGATCGCGTCTGTCCCGCGCTGTCGATGTATAACGAAGTCGATGCCGAAACGCTGGAAATACTCGGTCACGAAAGCCGCGTCGAGCGCATCCACATCGCCGCCAATCTGCGCCATGACACTTTGGAACCGCTGTTCAATGAAGAGACGTTGGCGGCAGGCAAGCTTGATTATCCCTATGCGGGCGAACTGACATTACTGTGGAGTCTGGTGCAGAAACTGGAAGCCGGGCGCGGCAAACCGTCCGACAACAGCACACAACAAATGGATTACAACTTCCACATCGAGAACGACCCCGCTGGCGAAAATTGCAGGGTCAGCATCACGCAACGCCGGCGCGGTTCGCCGATCGACAAGGTGGTTTCCGAGCTGATGATCCTGGTGAACAGCGAATGGGGCAAGCATCTTGCCGAGCATGGTTTCGTCGGTATCTATCGCACCCAGCAAAACGGCAAGGTGAAATTGAGCACGGTCGCTGCGCCCCACCAGGGCCTGGGTGTGGCGCAATACATGTGGTCAAGCTCGCCGCTGCGACGCTATGTGGACATGGTGAACCAGCGCCAGATCATCGCGATGTTGCGCGACGAAGAACCTGCCTACCCCAAGAACGACCCCGCACTGTATGCCACGATGCGCGACTTCGACACGATGTACGGCATCTATGGCGAATTCCAGAAAAACATGGAGCGTTACTGGTGTTTGCGCTGGCTGCAGCAGGAAAAGATCGAACAGGTGGAAGCCCTCGTGCTGCGCGAAAACCTGGTGAAACTCATCGGCATCCCGCTGATCTTCCGTGCGCCGTCGCTGCCGGAATTGCCAGCTAATACCCGCGTACAACTGGCAATCGGCGAGATCGACCTGCTTGACCTGAATGTGCAAACGCGTTTTGTCGCAACGATAGAGGACGCTGTTTGAAAGCCAGGCCAAAAACAGGTTTAGCGGCAGTCTTGCCGCTGTTGAGAACAAGATTATCTTTTTCGATGATTTTTTCTATCGTGCTGCACGCTTTTATTTTGTTCGGCATCGCGCTGGTGTTACCTGATCCTCGCAGTGCAGCCAACCTCATGCAGCCATTGCAAGTGGTGTTGGTCAACAGCAAATCAAAATCCAAACCGAGCAAAGCCGATGCGCTGGCCCAGCACAATCTGGATGGCGGCGGCAATACTGCCGAAGCCCGGCGCGCCAAGAGTCCGTTGCCCTCGATACGCGACGATCTTAAATTCACCCCCGAACAGCGTTCCAAGCGCGTCGCCGCCCTGGAAGAAGAAACGAAGCGTATGCTGACCAGGCTGAAGAGCGATTACACGGCCGTACAACCTGAGCCAAAAAGGCAAAAAGACAGTGCCGACAGCAACGGAAATGATTTGGTACAAAGATCCCTGGAAATCGCCCGCCTCGAAGCGCAAATCAACAAAAATTGGGATGCCTATCAGGAATTGCCGCGCCGAAAATTTATCGGTGCAAGCACCCAGGAATACCGCTTCGCACAATACATCGAAGATTGGCGTGTCAAAGTGGAACGCATCGGCAACCTGAATTACCCGGAGCAGGCGCGCCGCCAGAAAATCTTCGGAAAGTTACAACTCAGTGTCTCGATACGTGCGGATGGCAGCGTGGAAAGCATAGATGTAAGCAAGTCTTCCGGCCATCCCATTCTGGATGCGGCGGCGATGCGCATCGTCAGACTCGCCGCGCCCTACGCGCCACTGCCCCCGAACATCACCAGGGATACCGACATTTTGACCATCACGCGCACCTGGTCTTTTACCCCGTCTGAGACGCTGGAAAGTGAATAGCGCCCCGGAGAGTTTCTTGACGCCCCCGCGACACTTGGATAGAGTGCGCCCCATGCAAAGCCCCTTGTTCGCCAGATTACCGCTGATCTTCGCTCTGCTGTTCGCCCTGTTGGTCGTACAGATGGGCAGTTTGGCGCATGGCATTACACATATCCTGACCGAACCATCACAGGGCTCGGAACAGTCTCTGCCGCATGACAAGTATTGTGACCAGTGCGCGGCTTATGCACAAATCGGCGGCGCAGTCGGCAGCAGTCCCATCAACTTTTTCATCAGTGAGAACTGCGATACACTTAACCTCAACCATTTCAGCTCCCACACAGCTGATACATTCGTCGCATTCGCGGCGCGCGCTCCGCCTTACTCCGCTTAAGTCATTCAACTGCCTCGCCGTCAACGCGTGAGGTTTTGTCATGCTTTTTAGGAGTAAACATGTCCCGAAATATCTATTGGTGCGCGGCTGTTGCCGCGCTGTTGGGCAATCCGCTCAATGTGTTCGCCGCAGACGACAACGGCCTGCAGGACATCCGCGATCAGATTCAACAATTACAGCAAAGCGTTGCTGCACAAGCTCAAGCTGTTACACAACAACCCATACGCAGCAGTGCCGGCCCAAGCAGCGAGAACAGCTTTAACCCCGCCGTGTCCATGATCCTGTCCGGCACCTATGGACAACTCAAACAAGACCCTGTCGTCCCCGCAACCGGTTTTGCGATGAATGCCAACAACACCGGCTACACGCGGGGATTTTCGCTCAAGGAATCGGAGCTGAGCATCGCCGCCAACATCGATCCGCAGTTCCGCGGCGTGGGCACGTTCTCGCTCGATCCGGCGGGCGGCATCAGCGTGGAGAATGGCTTCGTGCAGACCAGCGCGCTGGGCAACGGTCTCAATCTCAAATTCGGGCGTTTCTTCTCCGGCCTCGGCTATCTCAACGAGCAACACTCGCACGTCTGGGATTTCGTCGACCAGCCGCTGGTGTATCGAGCGCTGTGGGACAACCAGTACGCCGACGACGGCCTGCAACTGAAGTGGCTGGCGCCGACCGATATGTTCGTCGAGGTCGGCGGAGAAATCGGCCGCGGACTCGGCTTCCCGGGAACTGATCAGAACAAGAATGGCGCAGGAGCAGGGGTTCTGTTCGCGCACATCGGTGACGACATCGGCATCGAACAAAGCTGGCGCGCCGGTGCTTCGCTACACCAGACCAGGCGCGTCGACGCGGTCAGCGTTGCCGTACCGGATTTGGCAGGCACTGTGAGTGGCGTGAGCAACAGCTTCACCGGCGACAGCCAGACTGCCGGGCTGGATTTCGTGTGGAAATACTCGCACAACGGCAACATCCGCGAGCGCTACCTCAAGGTGCAGGGCGAATATTTCCGGCGCAAGGAAAGCGGTATGTTGACTTATAACCTGGATACAAGTGTTGCCCCTCCTCCAGGCACGAACATCGCCGGCAACTACGCCAATACCCAATCCGGCTGGTACCTGCAAAGCGTGTACCAGTTCATGCCGACCTGGCGCACCGGTTTGCGCTACGACCGGCTTGATCCGGGTACCGCCAGCGTAGGCGCGTCCATCGCGGCCAATGTCATCAGCGATTATTCGTTCAATCCATCGCGCCTCACCTGGATGGCGGATTACAACCCCAGCGAGTTCACCCGCATACGCCTGCAACTGGCGCACGACAATTCCCGGCAAGGACTGGCGGATAACCAGCTGTTCGTGCAATACATCATGAGTCTGGGCGCGCACGGCGCGCACCAGTATTGATACGCATCACTCAAAAGGAAAAACCATGAAAAAGATCCTCTATACGTTTTTACTGCTGCTCAGCGGAAACGTTCACGCCGCACTCAACATATTTGCCTGTGAACCGGAATGGGCGGCACTCACCCAGCAGCTTGCCGGCAATCAGGCCAGCATCTACACCGCTACCGGCGCGCTGCAAGACCCGCATCAGGTACAGGCGCGTCCCAGCCTGATCGCCAAAGCGCGCAACGCACAGCTGGTGGTGTGTACCGGTGCGGAACTGGAAATCGGCTGGATGCCGCTGGTACTGCGCGAATCCGTCAACAGCGCCATTCAACCGGGCAGCCTCGGCAACTTTGAAGCGGCGAAATATGTCTCCATGCTGGAGGTTCCGACCCGGCTGGATAGGGCCGATGGCGATGTGCATGCAGCGGGCAATCCGCACATCCAGACCGATGCGCGCAACTTTCTGCCGGTTGCGGAAGCACTCAGCAAACGCCTGATCCAGCTTGATCCGGCCAACACTGCCTTTTACCAGCAACAACTCGCGACGTTCAGTCAGCAATGGCACACCGCAATCGCGAAGTGGGAAAAACAGGCCGCTCCATTAAAGGGTGTATCTATCGTTGTGCAACACAAGGGATTTCCTTACCTGAACGACTGGCTGGGTCTGAAAGAAGTCGCCGAGCTGGAACCCAAGCCCGGAATGGAACCGAGCCCGGCGTATCTGGGCAGTGTGCTGAGCGATCTGCAGCAGCACCCTGCCAGGATGGTGATACGCGCCGCCTATCAGAATGGGCGGCCATCGGAATGGATCGCCGAACGCGCGCATATTCCCGCCGTGATCGTGCCATTCAGCGTGGGCGGCACGCCGCAGGCGACCGATCTATTCACGATGTTTGACGACACCATCCAGCGTCTATTGGCGGGGCTGAAATGAGGATGCCTTCAGAAATTCACTTTTTCGGGATGAAGCGCAAGGAGCCGCACAGTGAGTAACGAGACATATCGAACAGATAGGCGAGGAGCGAACGAGCATGCGACACAGCGATTCGCCCGAACAATGAATTTATGGAGGTATCCTTGAACGACATCGAACTCAGCATCCTCATACCCGCGTTCATCGCGGGTTTGCTGGTACTCGCAACGCACATTCCGTTCGGCATGAAGGTATTGGAGCGCGGTGTCATTTTTGCCGATCTTGCCGTCGCGCAAATCGCCGGACTGGGTGTCATCATCGCCGCACTGCTGGATCTGACTGAGCAGCCACTGCTGGTACAACTGATCGCCGCCACCAGCGCACTCTGCGGTGCGGCACTGCTCGCGTGGATCGAGAAACGTTTGGCCGAAGTCAAGGAAGCTTGCATCGGGCTGACCTTCGTGCTCGCCGCCAGCGGCGGAATCCTGCTGATGAGCCGTGACGTGCATGCAGGCGAACATCTCAAGGATCTGCTGGTCGGGCAAATCCTTTGGGTCAGCAGCTATCAGTTGATCGCCACCGCTTTCTTGACTGTCGCATTGCTGGCGCTGTGGCAATGGAGCAAGCTTAAGACCCATTACCTGGGGTTTTACGCGCTGTTCGCCCTGGCCGTCACCGCCTCGGTGCAATTGGTCGGCGTATATCTCGTGTTCGCCAGCCTGATCGTTCCGGCACTTGCCACCTATCGCGTCAGCCACCGGCGCACGCATTATGCCTTTGCGATCGGCATTACCGGTTATGCCGTCGGTCTGCTGCTGTCCGCATGGTTCGATCTGCCCAGTGGAGCAACGGTGGTTTGGGCGATGGCGGCTGTGGGTGTGATTGCCGCAAGACTCCTTAAAGCCAGGTGACTTGTAGGAGCGCAATTTATTGCGCGATGGCTCACGGCAATCGCCCGATAAATCGGTCTCCTACATTGGCATCGCAATACTTTACAATGCGCGCAGTGAATTTTTACGATCATCCCAAATGACTGACAAATACGCCGTTATCGGCTACCCCATCGCTCACAGCAAGTCGCCACAGATTCACAAGATGTTCAGGGATCAGACCGGCGAGGACATCAGCTACGAAGCCATCCTCGCGCCGCTGGATGGTTTTGCCGCGACCGTCGAGCGGTTGCGCAAGGAAGCATACAAGGGTTGCAATGTCACCGTACCATTCAAGTTCGAGGCATTTTTATTGGCTAGCAATCGTAGTGACCGAGCTTCGACTGCAAAAGCTGTCAACACTCTCAAGTTCAGTAACAGTGAGTTGCTTGGAGACAATACAGACGGTGTAGGACTGGTCAACGATCTCAAGAATAATCTGAATTACGAATTCAATGAAAAACGAATTCTGCTGGTGGGCGCAGGAGGCGCAGCTTGGGGTGTACTGCTACCGTTACTCATGGAAAAACCGCAGCAATTAGTTATATCAAACCGAACCATTGCAAAAGCAGAAGAGGCAGCACGAATTCTCTGTTCCAACTTTGGTTGCCATATAAGTGACTCAACCGAATTCGTGGCAAAAAGTTTTTCTGATTTATCTGGCGATAAATTTAATCTAGTCATTAACGCCACCTCCAGCGGCCTGTCCGATGAGATGCCGGATATACCAGAAACCATCTTCGCGTCCGGCGCACTGGCCTATGAAATGATGTATGGTCGCGAAACACTGTTCATGAAATTTGCGCGGAAACACGGCGCCGCAATTGTTACGGACGGGCTCGGCATG
>JADGRM010000131.1 GCA_017880945.1 Gallionella sp.
CCTGCATCATTCCGGCCATGCTCATCAGTCCACTCCCTCCTCAAATCGCAGTCTTTCCAATAAGTCCCCGTATTCTATTCACAATAAATCCGATTCCCGTATGCCTTTAATTTCATACCCGGTAACAGGTTTGTAAACACGGCATAATTACGGCATGATTTTGAGAGTCACCTGCGGGTGCTGTTAAGCAAAAAACCAACCATGTCCCAACACGATTTTCACGTGCCCGCCGGCGGCAACATCAGCCCCAAGGCTTGGTACAAAGCCGCTAGCGCGATGCCGGACTTTGTCTATGATGCTGCGCAGGCCGCAGCGATCGATGAGCTGGATATACTGTGGCATCAGTTGGTTGATTTCAAATCCAGGCGCAACCAGTTTTTGGGGCGCAGTCTGCTCAGCCCGGATGTCCCCAAGGGCTTATATCTGTGGGGCGGGGTGGGAAGCGGCAAGACGTTTTTGATGGATGCGTTTTACGCTTGTTTGCCGTATCGACGCAAACGCCGCATCCACTTCCACAATTTCATGGCCGAAGTGCATCACGAAATGAAACTGCTGGCCGATGAAAGCGATCCGCTGATCGCCCTGGCCGAGCGTATCTCCAAATCCACCCGCCTGTTGTGTCTGGATGAGTTTCACGTCGATGACATCGCCGATGCGATGATACTGGGACGGCTGATAGCCGCGCTGTTTGAACGCGGCGTGGTGCTGATGACCACCTCCAATTATCCGCCCGATGGCCTGTACCCGCACGGCTTGCAGCGGCAGAACTTCCTGCCTGTGATCGCTCTGCTCAAGCGTGAGCTGAAAGTATTGAACGTGGATAGCGGCAATGACTATCGCATGCAGGTGATGGCGCGCGAGCCGATATTCCTGGTGCCGGCTGATGCTTCGAGCGAAGAACATATGGAGGCTTTGTTCGAACGGATCGCGGCGGGAGCTCCACGAATTGAGCGGCATGTTGAAATGCACGGCCGTTCGTTCCCGGTAAAAAAATTCTCGCGCACCGTGGCGTGGTTTGATTTCAATGAGCTGTGCGGCGGGGCACACGCGCAGGAGGATTATCTGGCGATCGCCCATCGCTTCCCAACGGTGTTCTTGTCGAACATCCCGCAGTTGACCGCCGAACACGGCGCGGCGACGCGGCGCTTCACCTGGCTGATCGATGTGCTATACGACAACAATGTCAGGCTGGTGGCCTCAGCAGCAGTCCCCCTGGCACAGCTCTATCCCGAAGGTGTAACGTCCGGCGAATTCTCCCGCACCGTCAGCCGCCTGACCGAGATGCAATCCCAGCGTTACCTGCAGTTGCCTCACAAGACACAAGGCGTGACTCTGAACGTCGATGCCACACCCTGAATGAAGCGGCACACGGGGTGATGCCCTGTTAAAAGGAGCATTCAATATCGCTGGCAAGCGACCATTCGTCTATGGTCAATCAGACACGATCGGGATACTAAAATGACGCACGTATCTACCGAATCCACACCGTCTTCGCATTCACGAATTCATGTATCCCCAGCCTGGACAATTCGCGTCCGTAGCCAGAAGCCTTCACACCGCCGAACGGCAAGCGCGGGTCGGATTTGACCATGCCGTTGATGAAGGTACAACCGGCGTGAATGTGCGCCGCCAACCGCTCGGCGCGCGCCACGTCCTTGCTCCAGATCGAAGAACCGAGCCCGAAGCGGGTTTCGTTTGCGATGCGCAGTGCATCGTCTTCGCTTGTGGCACGGATCACGATAGCCACCGGGCCGAATAGTTCTTCGTGGTATGCGCGACTTTTTGCGGTGACACGATCCAGGATCGATGGCTGATAGAAAAACCCTTCCCGCTCCACCGGTTTACAACCGGTCACCGCCACTGCGCCCTGCGCGATGGAATCGGTGATTTGACTATGCAATGATGCACGCAGGTCCGGGCGTGCCATCGGGCCGATTTGCGTGGCATCGTCCATCGGGTCGCCCAGCTTGAGTGCCTCTACTTTGATTTTGAACTGGCGCAGGAATTCATCCGCGATTTGCGGCACGACGATGAAGCGTTTGGCGGCGATGCATGATTGCCCGCAATTGAGGAAGCGCGAGTCCACCGCCATATTGACGGCGAGCTCCAGATCCGCATCATGCAATACGATGAACGGATCGGAGCCGCCCAGTTCCAGCACGCATTTCTTAAGATGCTGGCCGGCGCACGCCGCCACTTTGCGTCCTGCAGCTTCCGATCCGGTGAGCGTGACCGCATGCACATGCGGGCTGGCAATTGCGTCGGCCACGTGGTCGACTTCGATCATCAGCGTCGTAAATAATCCTTCCGGTATAACCAGCCGCTTACCCACCGTCTTTTGGTCGGTTAGCGGAATGGCTAGGGGTTTCATCAAACCGCTATCGCGGAATATCGCTTCAATTGCGAGCGCACACTGCGGCACATTCGATGCATGCTTCAGTACCAGCGCGTTGCCCGCCATCAAGGCCGGGGCGGCAGCGCGGAATACCTGCCAGAAGGGAAAGTTCCACGGCATGACGGCAAGCACCACGCCGAGCGGGTAATACGCGACATAGCTTTTGCCGGCGTCCGACTCCACCGGCTCGGCACGCATAAAATCTTCGGCATGTTGCGCATAGTAGTCGCAAACACCGGCGCATTTTTCGACTTCGGCGCGGGCTTCGCGCAACGGCTTGCCCATTTCCAGCGTGATAAGGGTCGCGTATTGGTCGCGCTGTGCAAGCAACCGGATCGCCGCATTGCGCAGCACTTCGGCGCGCTGGGAAAAAGTTGTTTGCGCCCAGATTTGCTGCGCGCTGTGGGCTTTTTCCAGCGCTTGCTCCAAACGATGAATATCCCAGCTGGGGTGGGTCTGAATCAGCTGATTGGTGGTAGGGTTGAAGCTTACGTGGGGCATGGTGGCTCTCCTGTGAGGGACTGGCGCATGGAGACGGAGTCCCATTCTTCAGTTCCGTTTCGATTTATGTCGCACAATAAAATATCAATTGGGCCAAGTCCCCAGTCGGCTGGTTTGTCCTATGGCGGTTTCAAGCCTTGGACAACAACTTGAGCGCCTGGCGGATACCGTCCGACACGTTGGCATCTTTGGGCAATTGTTTGGCCGCCCAGTCCGCTTCCTTGATGTTGTAGCCCAGTGCCTGCAGAGCATTCACGATATCGTAGTTAGCTGATGCGACAGCCGCACCTTGCGTTGGGCTTGAGCCTGCCACCACGAACTTGCCCTGCAATTCCAGCAGCAATCGCTCGGCGGTTTTCTTGCCCACACCGGGTATCTTGGTTAGACGCCCGGCCTCCTTGTTCGCCACGGCAACAGCCAGATCATTCAGGCTCAGACCTGACAACACCGAGAGTGCCAGCTTGGGTCCGACGCCGCTGATCTTGAGCAACTGGCGGAACGCGACGCGCTCTTCGTTACTCAGGAATCCGTACAGCAGATGCGCATCCTCGCGCACGATCAGTTGCGTGTGCAGCACCACTTTTTCATGCAGCACGGGCAGGTTATAGAACGTGCTCATCGGCACATCCAGCTCGTAAGCCACGCCCTGCACGTCCAGCAAAATCTGCGGCGGATTTTTTTCCAGCAAGATGCCTGTTAAACGACCTATCATTTCAAGTGAGCCCCGGAAAAATTAAATGAGCCGCCCAAGGCGGCTGGTTTTTTACTCCTTCCTCCTTGCAGGGGGAAGGAACTGTTTGGTTCTAATGATTTATCTTGGCCAAATTCTACCCTTCGACAAGCTCAGGGCGAACGGCCTATTTAATGGTTATGTCCATTAAACCAGTCTCCCATTTTTCATCCGATACCCCGCCGTCGCCAACGCACCCAAGCCTTGTCCGCCGTGCGCATGGCAGATCGCGCAGGCCAGCGCATCTGCCGCGTCCGGACTGGGGGTGCCGGATAATTTCAACAAGCGTTGCACCATCTGTTGCACCTGTTCCTTATCGGCATGGCCGTTGCCGACCACGGCCTGTTTGACCTGCAAGGCGGTGTATTCCGCCACCGGCAGATTCGCCAGCACCGCCGCGCAGATCGCCGCGCCGCGCGCCTGCCCGAGCAACAGCGTGGATTGCGGATTGACGTTGACGAACACCTTCTCCACCGCGACTTGCTGCGGCTGATGCTGCCCGATCACTTCGCTTAGGGAATTCAATATTGCTTTTAACCGTTCCGGCAATTCGCCGTCCGGCGTCTTGATGCAGCCGCTGGCAACGTAGTGCAATTGCTGCCCGACCTTGTCCAACACACCGAAGCCGGTGATGCGCAGGCCGGGGTCGATACCCAGAATACGGATTGGGGAGAGCACAGCGAGGGGTCGAGGAGCGAGGATCATAGATCAGGATTAAGGAGCAAGGATTCGGGATCGAGTAATAGACAGCTTCGTTGCAGCATCCTGTATCCTTAATCCAGAATCCTTAATCCTCATTAATCACCGCCGTTGTATACACTTCCTGCACGTCATCCAGATCTTCCAGCGCGTCGAGCAGCTTCTGCATCTTCACCGCATCGTCGCCGGTGAAGACCACTTCGTTGGCGGGCTTCATGATGACTTCGCCGAATTCCGCTTTGTAGCCCGCCGCTTCCAGGGCCTGCTTCACGTTGACGAAATCATGCGGCGAAGTGATCACTTCGATACTGCCGTCGTCATGGGAAGCGATGTCTTCCGCACCGGCATCCAGCGCAACTTCCATCAGGCCGTTCTCATCCGTGCCCGGAGCGAAGATCATTTGTCCGCAGTGCTTGAACAGGAACGACACCGAACCGTCGGTGCCGAGATTGCCGCCATTCTTGGAGAAGGCATAGCGCACATCGGCCACGGTGCGGGTCTTGTTGTCGGTCATGCAATCCACCATCACCGCCGCGCCGTTGATGCCGTAGCCTTCGTAGCGCAGCTCTTCGTAATTCACCCCATCCAGCTCGCCGCTGCCGCGTTTGATGGCGCGCTCGACGTTATCCTTGGGCATGTTGTTGGAATATGCCTTATCCATCGCCAGACGCAGGCGCGGATTGCCATCCGGGTCGCCGCCGCCCAGCCTTGCCGCGACGGTGATTTCCTTGATCAGTCGGGTGAATATCTTGCCGCGCTTGGCATCCTGCTTGCCCTTGCGGTGTTGAATGTTTGCCCATTTACTATGACCAGCCATGCTTACCTCCGAAAAATGTTCCGCGATGGTATCATTTAGACCGTTTCAACCCAAGCCGGACTGTATGACCGAACCTCTGCTGATTGCTAAAAAGCAAGGGATTGAATGGCATGCCGCGCGCTTCATCAGCTCGGTAGTCGGACGCGAGATCATTCGCGGTGTATTGGGTTCGATAATTGGGCGGCCGCAGATAATCGCTGCTAATTTCCAGAGAGGGTATAGCTCGAGATGAAAACGATTCTGATTGCAAATCCAAAAGGTGGAAGCGGCAAGACCACTCTCTCGACCAATATCGCGGGCTATCTGGCGAATCGCGGTCAACGTGTGGCCCTGCTCGACCTTGATCGCCAACAATCCGCCGCGCTGTGGCTCGCCATGCGCCCTGACAATCTTCCGCCGATACGCACACTGGAATCGAAAAAAGACGAAGCTCGCCGCAACGATATTCTGGTGATAGATTCACCCGCCGGCCTGCATGGCAAGAATCTCGCCCATGCCCTCAAACTGGCCAGCAGAATCATTGTGCCCGTCACCCCATCACTGTTCGATCTGAGCGCGAGCCAAGACTTCCTGAAAACGCTGGCCAAAGAAAAGAAAGTGCGCGACAACCAATGCCAGATCGGCGTAGTCGGCATGCGCATGGAGATGCGCACCCGCGCCGCCCAGGCGCTGGAATATTTCCTCTCTGCCCTTGACCTGCCAATACTTGCTTACCTGCGCGAGACACAGGTGTACGTGAACGCCGCCTTCGAGGGAAAATCCCTGTTTGACCTGCCTCATCACATTGCCGAGCGTGAGCTTGAACAATGGGCGTATTTGCAAAGCTGGCTGGAAAAGGATTAGCCCTATAAAAAACCGTTGAAACCTGTCCGAAAAACTTTTGGCCGGGCACCCGTAGGAGCGGGCCATGCGGGTGCCCGGACAAAAGTTTTTCGTACCCGCGAGCCGCTTGATAACGGGCATGTCCCGCTCCTACAACCCCAAAATGAATTACATAGAACGTGCGAGAACAAAACAATGCAAAAGACCATCTGCGGTTTTTAGATTAACGGCGGGATAGTTTAAACACTGAGTAGTTTTTCAAACGTTGAAACGCATGATGCGATAAAACCCCGCAAAGCAATATTCCACTTCAGGTTCACCATGCAGCGCTTTGCCATTCCGCCCGAGCGCGTCGTTTAATTTTTGTCCCA
>JADGRM010000001.1 GCA_017880945.1 Gallionella sp.
GGAAAAGCCTGAAGAAGTCAGGGTGGCTTACCGCAAGCCTCAGGTAGTCGGCTCCCCAGCTTCGCAGAAGGCGCTCAAGGCGGTAGATGAACTTCTCTCCGGCATTGTCAAGGAGGCGTTGCAGTAGTTCTTCGCCTGCGGGGACGGCAACAAACGGTTGTTTCTACTGAAATGACGGCATTACGGGCGAGGACATCAGGAGAAGGCGCCTGCGCAGTTTATGCACGCTGGCAGACCTTAATTCATCTGACTCGATGCTGTGAAATGTTGGTCAATCTGATCCAGCGTCAGTGTGCCAGGCCTGATGACGCCGTCCTCGAAAATCAAGGTGGGCGTTACGTTGATTTTCAGCTTTTTCGCCAGCATTGAAATTTTGGTCAATGCTGCTGTATCGCACGCCTTTTCAGATTGCGGCTCCACACCCCTCAACATATGGTCCTCCCATGCCTTGAGGCTGTCGGGTGAACACCAGATCGCCCTGGCCTTCTCTTCGGAGTTGGGCAGTATCGGAAGCACGAAGATGTAAATCGTTGCATTGGTCAGATTGACCAGCTCTTTTTCCAGTTTCTTGCAATACTGGCAATTCGGATCGGTGAAGACCGCCAGCTTTCTCTTGCCGTTGCCCTTCACGTTCTTGATAGCAAGGTCGATAGGCAAGGTATCGAATTTGATTGCATAAAGTTGCTTTTCTCTCGCCTCGGTCAAATTCTGCATCGTATGCATATCGAAAATGTTGCCCGAAAAAAGATAAGTCATTTTTTCGTCGGTATAAACCAGCTGGTCATCGAAAGCCACTTCATACAAGCCGAAATAAGGGGTTTTGCTGACACTGATGACCTTTGAATAGGGGAACTTCTTTTCCATCTCAGCCCTGATGCCGGCTTCGCCGGCGTAAGCTGAATTGGCTAAAAACAGAACAAGCAACACTAAATATTCAAATGGTTTCATCATTCTTTCCTGTTGCACGTTAGTGGAGGTTACTCCTCGGGCTGGATCAGCGGGTTGATCAAATTTAAGCCGCCTGCTGAACAAGTTTCGTTTTGAATTCGCTGGATGATCGATACCTTAGCCCAGAGTATATCCGCTTGCCGCTCAGGCGAATAACGGTCTGACTGTATTCGACAGTGCGACTACTACACTATGGAACAGGCAATAGATGGATCCACCCAGTCCGCACAAGATAAATGGGTATTGTTCGATATCGTCAATAGACGTAATATCCGTCTCATTTCCCCGGTGCTGTTATGGGAGTGTGTTCAGTACCATAACCGGGCAAGGTTGGAATAAGTAATGAATAGTTGAGGAATAACCCTAACGGGTTATCCCGCAAACACTTTGTGGGTATGGACGCTAGTGAGCTGCTTATTCCTATAATGAATCTGTTACATTTGTTTATGTGTGATATCGAAACTGGTTTTTATGGTAATTTTAATAACTTGCAGGAGATGGAATTATGAACTTTGACAAAGAATTTGATGCGAGTGGTTTGTCCTGCCCTTTGCCTATCCTGAAAACCAAAAAGGCACTCGCCGATATGGCTTCCGGGCAGGTACTCAAGCTGGTTGCAACCGATTGCGGTGCAGTCAAGGATATGCAGGCTTTCGCCGATCAAACCGGCAATACCTTGCTGTCCACAGAAGAAGCAAATGGCTCATATACGTTTTACATGAAGAAAAAATAAATAAGTTTTCTAATTTCGAACCAAAACCATACGCGAAGGGGCAAACATGAGTTCTAAAAAAATGGCGATCATCGCCACCAAAGGCACGCTGGATATGGCCTACCCGCCATTCATACTTGCCTCGACCGCCGCTGCTCTGGGTTATGAAGTGCAAGTGTTCTTTACCTTCTACGGATTACAGTTGCTGCGCAAGGACTTGTCCACTGTGATGATCAGCCCGCTGGCCAACCCTGCGATGCCGATGCCGGTGCCGATGCCGGTGATGGTGCAGATGCTGCCCGGGATGGAATCCATGGCCACCATGATGATGAAGCAAAAACTCAAGAAGCACGGCGTAGCCTCGCTGCAGGAGCTGCGCGACTTGTGCCTGGAGGCTGAGGTGAAATTCATTGCTTGCCAGATGACGGTAGATCTGTTCGAATTCGACAAGAGCGAATTTATTGATAATATAGAATACGGTGGTGCCGCGATGTTCTTGGGGTTCGCGGGAGATACCGATATCTGCTTGTTTGTTTAAGTTGTTATAGCTGGGCAGTAACTGGGGTTTGTTTTATAAATCAACTTGGGAGTGTTGTTATGAAAATGAATAAAATTGTCGTATCGTTGTTGGCTGCAGGCGTCATGGCTTCGCCGCTGGCACATGCCACGAACGGTTACTTGCCGATCGGCTATGGCCAGAAAAACGAAGCGATGGGCGGGGCAAGCATCGCGCTGCCGCTGGATTCTCTCGCGGCTGCCAACAACCCGGCCGGGATGGTGATGGTGGGCGATCGTGCCGATCTCGGCCTGACCTTGTTCAGGCCAAATCGTACCGCTGAGATCACAGGTAACAATTGTGCACCCGCAGGTTGTGGTGGTGGCACACTGAACGGCACCTATGACGGCAATGGCCGGAGCAACTTCTTCATTCCTACCTTAGGCTATAACAAAATGATCAACGCGGACACCTCGCTTGGCGTCTCTGTGTTTGGCAACGGCGGCATGAATACCCAGTACAACACCAACCCGTTCGCCCCCTTTGGGGCCAACGGCAACCTCGGCATCAACCTTGAGCAACTGTTCGTCGCACCGACCTGGGCGATGAAGATCAACCCGACCAATGCGGTCGGCGTCTCGCTGAATCTGGTCTACCAGATGTTCAGTGCGACCGGGGTAAATGGAGCATTGGCTGGGTTGTCTAGCAATGCAACTGCTTTAAGCGATAATGGCACGGACACAACCACGGGTTACGGTGTCAAGATAGGCTGGACCGGCGAAGTCACCCCCCTCGTGACGCTGGGTGCGACCTACCAGAGCAAGACCAAGATGGGCAAGTTCAGTAAATACAGCGGCTTGTTTGCCGACCAGGGCAGCTTCGACATACCGTCCAACTATGGTGTGGGCATCGCGGTCAAAGCCACGCCGGCAACCACGGTCGCGTTCGATGTTCAGCGCACCAATTATGCGGACGTAGCCTCCGTTGGCACCCCATTTACGGCGGTACCCCCAACTTTTGGTGGAACAGGTCCCTTCCTTGGAGCATCCAATGGCCCCGGTTTTGGCTGGAAAAACATCAATGCCTACAAACTCGGGGTAAGTCATGCTTTTAGTTCGGCGTTCACGTTGCGCGCCGGCCTGAATCATTGCGACCAGCCGATACCAAACAACCAGACACTGTTGAATATGCTGGCGCCGGGCGTGGTGCAGAACCATCTGTCACTGGGCGGAACCTGGACGCTGGCGAATAAGTCTGAAGTGACGGTAGCCTATGTTCATGCCTTCAAGCAGACCGTCAATGGTTCCGGATCCATCCCGCCGCAGATGGGTGGGGGCGAAGCCAACATCACCATGCATGAAGATTCGCTCGGCATTTCTTACGGCTGGTAATCGCTTGGCAATCTGAAAGTTGTAAAAACCTGAAGCCCGCCATCGCAAGATGGCGGGTTTTTTAATCGGCAACGAATGAGTTCTGGCTAACTGTAATCAGCTTTCCGCAATCCGCTCGTGATAGCGTGCCCGGTACAGCAGGCGCGGGGCGGTCGCATCGTCATCGAAGGCTGCGCGGTCATGCAGCACGTTGTTGCACAACAGCCCCATGCCGGGCTCGAGCCGCGTGCGGTGGATGTGCGGTGTATCCGAGGCGAGCAGCTTTTCCAAAGCCGCTACAGCCGACAGTGTGGTTGCATCCTGCTTCCATTCGATGCTGCGGGTACGCGCGGTATAGCGCATGTGCAGTGTCCCGCTAGCCGGGTCTATCGAGAACACCGGGCCGGTCTGAGCGGCGCGCGCCACACCTTGCTCATCGGTGCGTTCCGGTATCGTCATCGCATCCGCTGCGGACAGCGCGCGGATGAAATCGACATTACTGTCGCGCAACATCAGGTAAGCGATCTCGTGATCCATCAGTCGATTCTCGCCGCCTTGCCCGGCACTGTGCACGCAGTGCAATATCATGCCACGCACCTGCCGTTCGGGCGGATTGTAATAACCGTCGGTATGCCATTTGATGGCGCGGTCTGTATAGGGGATATAAGCCTGCCGCTGTCCGTCGTCAGTACATACGGTCACGCGTGTGATGCCTTGTTCACCCGCCAGCCAGTTCGCGTCCAGGCTGGCCAGTCCGAACTGTGATCCGAATTGTCTTACCATGTCTTCATCAACGGGATCGGCGTGAGTGGCGTAAACCACCATGTTGCTGTGCCGGCAACGTGCCAGTAGGGCGGCGTGTTCGGCCTTGGTCAGGGCACGCGGATCCTTGATTTCGACGATCAACTCGTCCGTATTGGTGATGGCGCGTGCCAGCTTGAGTTCGCGCCAGCGCAGATAAGCATCAGTGTTGTCGAGATCAAAATGAGTTTGCATATCTGGGTTGTCGCAATGTGGTTTAGGGCGTCTCGAAAAACTCAATTTTTTAAGCTAGGCAAGGCGCGAGCAAAAAATAACGACGACACATATATCTGATATGTTAGGAGTAATTTTTTGTGAGCAACACAGCATCGCGACAAAAATTGGGTTTTACGAGATGCCCTTTAATCGCCGCTGGTGACCTTGCGGATGCGTGTCTGCGGGGGTTCTTTTGCGAACAGATTCTTCATGGTTTTCTCCACCATGTCCACGGCTTCGGGTGCTTCGATGCTCATCATCTGATCAATCACCCATTCGACATCTTTTTCATCCATGACTTCGCGCATACAGTAGGCAAGGTAACGGGTGAAGGCAAATTCGGGGCCATCGACCCCATAGTTGAAGTCGGCATACTCTCCCGCGCGCTGGTTGAGTTTGCCGATAAAAAGCTGCTTATGATCAGTGATGCTGTCATCCATCAAACGGCTCTGGTTTTCGGCCAGCGTTTCCGCCACACGATTTGCCAATGTGCTGGTAAATGCAAAACGAGCTTCGGCGGATAATTGGCGATGGGCGATACGGTCCGCGACCTGGATCAGGAACACCAGGAATTCGGTGATAAATGAAAAGTATTGCGGGCCGATGGCGATCTCGAAATTCGCCCTGCGGGTATTCTTGAGCGCGTTGTCCGCGATACGCCAGATGGTAAACGCCATTGCTCCCGCAATCTCTTGAGGAGTTTTTTCGCGGTCACTTTTGAACCATTGGCTTTTGATGCGCATGTCAGGTGAGCCGGCAGTTCCGGTCAGCCCTTTTGCAGAAAAAACTCATACTCGCCAGCGGCCGTTTCGACAGTACTGATGATTTTTATTCCGGTCGTCTGCGCCCAGCCAACGATGTCGGAACGGATGCCGGGGCAGTTGCTGATGAGTTTGAGAATTTCGCCTGCCTTCATGCCGTTCAACAGCTTCTTGGCTTCCACGATAGGTCCCGGGCAATGCACACCACGAATATCGAGAATGACATTCGCCTGGTGCGATTCTCCTTTGCCCTTCATGACGTAGTAGCCCGTGCCGCCATCCGGCATCGCTTCCGTTTTTAATACTTTGTTATGAGTCTGTTCCGCCCATGAGAAAAGATCATCCTTGGTGCCCGGGCAGTCTGAGATCAACAACAGTATTTGCTCTTTTTTCAGATCGTCGACCACGCGCTTGGCACCGAGCAGCGGTGCAGGGCAGGTTTGGCCGCGCATATCCAGCGTTACATTGGCGTGCAAGTCTCGAGTGCTCATTTTAGATGTCCTGTCAATTTCTGAAACTTCATTGTTTCAATATCCGCCCTTGCCGTATGGCTGCGGCAGGCCGGCGACTTTTGCACCTTGTTTGGCCGGGCCGGTCGGAAATAAATCATACAGTGCTTTGCTATCTGCCTCCGGCCAGAATTCATTAACGCCTTTCAGCATATTGCGGAAATTGGGCGTGTGTCCGTGTTCGCGATACTGATCGCGCATGTATTTGACTACTTCCCAATGCTTGGGCGTTAGCTCAATGCCTTCCGCTGCGGCGATGACGTTTACTATTTCATCGCCATAATCCGGCTCCAATAAGTAGCCATCAACATCGGTTTCGACTTCTTTGCCTGCAACTGTATAGCCCATGACTGACCTCCATCAAAAAAAAGGGAAACAAAAAACTTAATCTTCACTTAAACCCGTAATGACTTTATATGGTACAAAAATGCCGCAACCAAATTGACGGTCATCCCCCAGGCCAGCATATTGCAATTGTAGCGATGCTTCGGGTTTCAGGTCATGCAGAACCAGGCTGTAACCATGGATGGATCTTTGACCGCCGTTGATGGTGAGGTGCTTGCCGCAGATCAATTTTCCTGTAACGCCCAACTCTCCCATCTGTTTCCTGATGTCTTCCACAAAAAGCACTTCATCACTAGAACCGGTTACCAGCTGAGCGTGAATTGTGGGGTAGGGCTGAATCGGGCGTGTCTTCGCAGCCCCCACGCGCATAGTACTTCCGGCTATATCGAGTTGCTGTCCAGTCAAGCTGGATGCGGCAGACTCGGCAAGTGTTGTTGGCATACGCATTACCAGCTTGGCACGTTTGGCAAGCAGCATACCTTGGCTATTTTCTGTTGAGCGTAACGGCAGCACTCCGACCAGCTTTTTTTCAGCGAGCTGAGGGACAAGGCGCAGCAGTGCGGCCCAAAGCGCAAAGCGATACGCTGTGGGCAGTGTGCCGCCCTCAAGGTCGAACACCATATCGATCATATCGGGAAGATTTTTATTAGTCATTTGCTGCCAGTTTCTGGGTATCTGCCCAGCGTTGCATAGCCACCGCCCAAAGTTGAGCCGTAGCAGGATCAATGTCGAAAATAGTAAAACGTTTGCCTTCTCGAATACGAATGCGCAACAAGCTCATCCCGCCTTCTACGTGATCTATCTGTTGCAATTCGATTTCCTGGCTTCCTAAAGGAACCTTGAATTTCGCTAATTCGCTGATTTGTGTCATTGCAGTTGCCCTCGATCAGGATAAATGACGATGCCCCCTCAGAACATTCTGAACGAGTTATTATATATATCGAAGTTTATCGTTAATATACTTGAAATTGGAATACTACTAGGGGAAGGCGACGCACCACCCATAAGGGTTATTGTAGATAGCCGCTAAGGGTGATGGAATGTACAAGGTAATACATCGTAATATTCTAATAGATCAATAAACATGGACATTCCGCAGTATTACGGCGGATGAGTCCAGACGGATCACCAATTCCCGTCTCTGCCGGGTCATTAATCGTTTGCCAGCAGCAAGCTACGGGCAACGCGACTGAAAGGAAGATTATTATGGCTAAGAAGATGCATGATACCCCAAACTTGGATCAACTCGAGGATGGTCCGTGGCCCAGTTTTGTGACCGGCTTGAAAGAGTTGGCCAAGGATAAAGATTACGTTGTTGATCTGCTCGGTCAGCTCGAGACCTCATACAGGACCAAAAAGGGCTACTGGAAGGGCGGGACGGTCGGCGTGTTCGGTTATGGCGGCGGGATTATCCCGCGCTTCACCGAACTCAAGGATGAAGCCGGCAATCCGATTTACAAGGATTGTACCGAGTTTCATACGCTGCGCGTGATGCCGCCTCCCGGTATGCACTACGATACCAATACTCTGCGCGAATTTTGCGACATCTGGGAGAAACATGGTTCCGGCCTGATTGCATTCCATGGCCAGTCTGGCGACATCATGTTCCAGGGCGCGACCACTGACAACGTGCAGAAGGCTTTCGACGAGATCAACGAGATGGGCTTTGACCTCGGCGGCGCGGGCCCGGCAGTGCGTACCTCGATGTCTTGCGTGGGCGCGGCGCGCTGCGAACAGTCCTGTTACGACGAGGCCAATGCACAACGCAGCGTGCTGAATACTTTTCTCGATGATATACACCGCCCTTCCTTGCCGTACAAATTCAAATTCAAATTCTCCGGCTGCCCGAACGACTGCATGAATTCCGTGCAGCGTGCCGACATGGCAGTGATCGGCACCTGGCGCGACAACATCCGTACCGATGAGGAATTGGCCAAGAAATGGTTCGCCAAGCATGGCATGGACGAGTTGGTGAACGACGTTGTGGCTCGTTGCCCGACCAAGACCTTTCAACTCAAGCAGATCAAGAATGTCAAAAGCGGCCCAAGCATCTCCAGTGTTGCGATCAGTGACACTCACGCGATAGAGATCGATAACCACGATTGCGTGCGTTGCATGCACTGTATCAATGTGATGACTGGTGCTTTGGCTCCCGGCGAAGACAAGGGCGCAAGCGTGCTGGTCGGCGGCAAGAGCACATTGAAGATCGGTGGCCTGATGGGCACGGTCATCATTCCTTTCATGAAACTTGACACAGAAGAGGACGTGCAGAAACTGGTTGACCTTGGGCAGCGCACCATAGACTTTTTCGCGGAAAACGCGCTCGAACACGAGCGTACCGGCGAAATGATCGAGCGTATCGGTTTGATCAATTTCCTGGAAGGTGTGGAAGTCGAAGTTGATCCGAACATGGTTTCCACCCCCCGCACTAATCCATATGTCCGTACTGATGGCTGGGATGAGGAAGTCGCCAGGATCAACGCCCAGAAAATCAAAAAGCAGCAAGCCGCCTGAGGAGACATAAAATGAATCAAGCAGTTCAAGAGAAGCCAGCGCAAAAGCGCAAGCCAAAAGAAACCGGGGTGCCGGACAACAAGAAGTATCTGCATCCGCTGATGGTGAAGAACTACGGCAAGTGGAAATATCATGACCGCCCACGCCCCGGAGTACTGCGTCACGTGGCACATAGTGGCGACCAGATTTGGACGGTGCGTGCCGGCACGCAGCGGCAAATGGACGTGGGAACCATCCGTTTGCTATGCGATATCGCCGACAAGTACGCAGAAGGTCATGTGCGATTCACGATCCGCTCCAACATCGAGTACATGGTCTCCAAGGCTTCGATGGTCGATCCGCTGATCGCCGAACTGGAAAAGCACGGTTTCCCGGTGGGCGGTACCGGCAACTCGATTTCAATGATTTCCCACACGCAAGGCTGGCTGCATTGCGATATTCCGGGTACGGATGCTTCGGGTGTGGTTAAGTCATTGATGGATGATTTGATCGTTGAATTCAAGCGCGAGGAGATGCCCAACCGTGTGCACCTTTCAACTTCATGCTGTGAAATCAACTGCGGCGGACAGGCTGATCTTGCGATCATCGTGCAACATACCAAACCACCCGTGATCAATCACGATCTGGTAGCCAACGTGTGCGAGCGTCCTACGGTTGTGGCGCGTTGTCCGGTGGCGGCGATACGCCCGGCCATGGTGAACGGCAAGCCATCCCTGGAAATCGATGAGACCAAGTGCATGTGCTGCGGTGCCTGCTATCCTCCTTGCCCGCCGATGCAGATCAATGATCCGGAGTATTCCAAGCTGGCTATCTGGGTAGGCGGCAAAAACTCCAATGCACGCGGCAAGCCGACTTTCATGAAGATGGTCGCGTCCGGCCTGCCCAACAATCCACCAAGATGGCCGGAAGTCAACGAGGTGGTTAAAAGGATATTGCATGTGTACAAGGATGATGCCCGTCCATGGGAGCGTATGGCTGATTGGATCGAGCGTATCGGCTGGCCGCGCTTCTTTGAAAAGACCGAATTGCCATTCACCAAATATCTGATCGACGATTGGCGTGGTTCACGTTCCACGTTCAATGCTTCCACTCATATTCGCTTTTAACCGGGAGCGGCCGCATGAAATTTGGAATTGTCGTTAACGAAGGGCCTTACCAGCATCAAGCCAGTGATACGGCCTATTTGTTCTGCAAGGCCGCCATAGAAAAAGGCCATGAGGTTTGGCGCGTGTTTTTTTATCACGATGGTGTGAACAACGCATCGAAGTTGACAGAGCCGCCGCAGGATGACCGGAATATCGTGAATCGTTGGGGCAAGCTCAACGAGGAGCATGGCGTGGATCTGGTGGTTTGCGTAGCGGCGGCTTTGCGACGCGGCATCAAGGAGGAAAATCTGGCGAAAGGCTTCAGGATTTCCGGTCTGGGGCAGATGGTGGAAGCGGGCGTCAAAACAGATCGTTTGATCGTGTTTGGCGATTAAGGGGAACGGGATGAGTGATATCAAGAAATTCATGTTCGTCAACCGCAAGGCCCCGCACGGCACGATCTACGCGCTGGAGTCGCTTGAGGTGGTTCTGATCACCGCCGCCTTCGATCAGGACGTTTCTTTGGTTTTTTTGGATGACGGCGTGTATCAGCTAAAAAAAGGGCAGCAGACCAAGGGCATCGCAACCAAAAACTTTTCGCCCGCCTATCGCGCGCTGGAAGGTTATGACGTAGAGAAACTGTATGTCGAAAAAGAATCTATGGAAGCACGCGGTCTCAGCGAGGAAGATTTGCTGGTGGATGTGACCGTACTGGGACGCGCAGAAATGGGCGAGTTGATGGATCAGCAAGACGTGGTCTTGAGCTTCTAAGGGAGAATTTTTACATGTTGCATATCATCAACAAAGCTCCTCTGACGAATTGCGCGCTCGACAGCTGTTTACGCGTGGCTCAATCCGGCGATATTTTGCTTATCGAGGATGCGGTCTACGCTGCCACATCCGGCAATGCTTTTGAGGGTAAAATACGCGAGGCGTTGGACCGTTTCAAGATATATGTTTTGATGCCCGATCTTGAAGCACGCGGACTAGCCGATCGTATCATCGAGGGTATTTCACCAGTCGATTACGGCGGCTTCGTCGATCTCACCACGACCAATAAAAACTGCCAATCCTGGCTCTAACTTTCATCATATAAGGAGAATTACCATGGCCAACATCGAAGTCGAAGGAAAATCTTATGAAACCGACGAAGAGGGCTATCTTGTCAATCTGGCTGACTGGAATAAAGATATCGCCAACTACATCGCCAAAACTGAAAACGTCGACATGACGGATCAGCATTGGGAGGTCATCAATTTTCTGCGTGAGTATTTTGAAGAATATCAGATCGCCCCTGCAGTTCGTGTTTTGACCAAAGCGATAGGCAAAAAACTGGGAGCCGACAAAGGCAACAGCGAGTATCTGTATGGCCTGTTCCCTTACGGGCCAGGCAAGCAAGCTTGCAAGATCGCCGGATTGCCGAAGCCAACCGGTTGTGTCTGATCCGGATATTTGAACGGATATACAGTAACTGACTCATGATGAGCACCTTATTCGCAATCCTGTTTTACTTTGCCACCTTGGTGTTTGTCGTGGGTACGCTCTACCGTATCAGCATTTATACCCGTACTCCCGCCCCGCTCAAAATACCCACCACGCCGGCACCGATTACCACCGGCGGGGTCGTGTTGCGCATGATGCGCGAGGTGTTCCTGTTTGAAAGCCTGTTCAAGGCGAATTTATGGACGTGGGGCTTGGGGTGGTTGTTTCATGCCAGCCTGGCCCTTGTTCTGTTGCGTCACTTGCGGTACTTCACCGAGCCGGTTTGGGCTTGGGTGGCGTTCATTCAACCGTTTGGTATGTACGCCGGCATCACCATGGTGCTAGGTGTGGCGGGACTGTGGGCGAGACGCATTTTTGTCGAACGCATCCGCTACATATCCACTCCCTCAGACCACCTGATGCTGGCATTGTTCCTGGCGATAGGGGTATCCGGCCTGGTGATGAGATTTGTTGTACATGGCGATGTGATCGGCGTGAAGGGATTCATGCTCGGGCTGATGTATTTTGATTGGCAGGCTTTGCCTTCCAGCATCGGTCTTTATGTGCATCTATCGCTGGTCGCAGTGCTGTTGATGATCTTCCCGATCAGCAAGTTGTTACATGCCCCCGGATTGTTTTTTTCACCCGGCCGCAACCAGGCAGATAACTCGCGCGACAAACGACATATTTCTGGCTGGGCCAAACAACTGGAGCCCAAAGACATGGGTAACGCAAAATGAGCGCTACGATTACAGCTCCCCCTTATCGCGTCATTCCTATTATTCCGGTTTTGAAACCGGGGGCCATGGAAGGCAGTGGCCCTTATGTTGCGAGCGATAAGATTCAGGAAGCGCTCGGTTTTCCCGGCCACTTGGTTGACAACTGGCATGATCAGGCGATTGCCAAGATGGGTGAATTGCTCGGCAAGTACCGTTCCCTGAAGGTGTATATGGATAGCTGCGTGCATTGCGGCGCATGCTCGGATAAATGCCATTACTTCATCGGCACGCAGGATCCGAAAAACATGCCTGTGGCGCGCCAGGATCTGATGCGCAGCGTATACCGCCGTTATTTCACATTGCCGGGCAAGATATTCCCCAAACTTGTTGGTGCACGCGATTTGACCCGCGAAGTGCTCGACGAATGGCACAACTACTTCCACCAATGTTCCGAGTGCCGGCGTTGCTCGGTATTCTGCCCGTACGGCATTGATACCGCTGAAGTCACCATGGCGGCTCGCGAGATTCTTGATTCCGTCGGTTACGGCCAGAAGTATGACAATGAGATCATCGGCAAAGTCCACAAGATAGGCAACAACCTCGGTCTGCCCGCTCCCGCTCTTCGGGATACGCTGGAAGGGTTGGAAGAAGATGTCAAAGAGGACACCGGAATCGATGTGCGCTTTCCGGTCGATGTCAAGGGTGCGGAGGTGCTACTGATCACACCGTCCGCCGACTTTTTTGCCGAACCTCATATCGACAGCCTGATCGGTTACGCCAAAGTCTTTCATGCAGCAGGTACCAGTTGGACTCTGTCTTCTTTTGCTTCCGAGGCAGGCAATTTCGGCATGTTCATCGGCAATTACGAGCAACTGCGTACGATTGCGCTGCGTATTCGAGAAGTTGCGCTGGAATTGGGCGTAAAGCGCATCGTGGTAGGAGAATGCGGCCATGCCTGGCGCGTTGCTTACAGCTTCTGGAATACCTTGACCGGAGTGGGAGATGGCGCAGACCCAAACGACCAGTTCGCGATGATGTTGCAAAAGCAGCTCGACCATCGCTACAAACAGCCGATGCATATTTGCGAATTCACTCTGGATCTGATCGAACAGAAAGCGCTGTCCTTCGACAAGGAGGCCAATGACAAGCACATCATCACCTTTCACGATTCATGCAACGTGGCGCGCGGTTCGCGCATGGGCGATTATCCGGGTGGCCAGTTTGATATTCCGCGCAACATCATCAAGGCAGTCGCCAATAATTTCTTCGAAATGAATCCCGACACTACACATGAGCGGACTTTTTGTTGCGGCGGCGGCGGGGGTCTGTTGACCGACGACTTGCTTGACCTGCGCGTAAAAGGCGCGCTACCGCGCATGGAGGCATTAAAGCAGGCGGCTGATGAGCACGGAGTGAATTTCATGGCCTGCATATGCGCGATATGCAAAACGCAATTCTCCAAAGTGCTGCCGTATTACGGGTTTGAGAGAAACATGGTTGGCGGTGTTCACCAGCTGGTCAGCAACGCGATCAAGCTGGGTGCGAAATAACAATTCACTGGAGGCAGGCAATGTCATCAACAA
The DNA here is from genome assembly GCA_017880945.1 of Gallionella sp. Lineage (GTDB taxonomy): Bacteria > Pseudomonadota > Gammaproteobacteria > Burkholderiales > Gallionellaceae > Gallionella. The sequence goes on from JADGRM010000001.1 coordinate 13,542, forward strand.
CAGAAACGACTCAACAAATAACTTTCCGCCGCTATAAAGATGGCGACAATAAAGTCGGCCGCTTGAGCGAGAAGATCATGCAGTCGAGTTATACGCACAAGTGCCCGACCTATATTCAGTCCACACCACCTTGCCAGGGAAGTTGCCCTTCGGGTGAGGATATCCGCGGCTATCTGGCCATCGTGCGCGGCACGGAAAAGCCACCGGTCGGAGCCGATGGCAAGCCGGCCATGTCCTGGCAGGAATATGCATTTCGCCGCTTGACCGAGGCCAATCCTTTTCCGTCGGTGATGGGTCGTGTTTGTCCGGCACCATGCGAGACCGGTTGCAATCGCAATGCCCTGGAAGACCACGTCGGTATCAATTCGGTGGAACATTTTCTCGGCGAATATGCGATAGCCAATAATCTTTCCTATCACACGAGTGCTGCGCCAACCGGTAAAAAAGTGGCGGTCATCGGTGGTGGTCCGGCCAGCTTGTCCTGTGCTTACCAATTGGTGTTGAAGGGCCATGAAGTGACCGTGTTCGACGAGCACGAGCACCTGGGCGGCATGATGCGTTACGGCATTCCGGGTTTCCGTACGCCGCGCGATGTGCTGGATGCGGAAATCAAGCGCATCACTGATCTGGGCGTGAAGACGAGGATGAATTGCCGCGTCGGCAAGGACATAACCCTAGCGGAGATTCGCGAGGAATTTGATGCGGTGTTCCTCGGTATGGGGGCGCAAGCCGGCCGCGCGTTGCCGCTTGCGGACAGTTCTGCACCCAACGTGGTGACAGCCACTGCATTCCTCAAGGCTTTTAACGACGGACGTCTTCAGCACGTCGGCAAGCGTGTCGTGGTAGTCGGTGGCGGTGATACTTCGATCGACGTGGCCACAGTCGCACGCCGTCTCGGCCATCTCGAGGAATCCAAACCGACAGATTTCGAGCAGGCCATCACAGGTCAGATCGCGCATGATGTGGCCGAGATCTCGGCCAAGCAGGGCGCAGAAGTGACGCTGACTTCGATCTTCGCTATCGACAATATGCAGGCGAATAAACACGAGATCGAACAAGCGCTTGCAGAAGGTATCGCGATCCGCGGCAGCCTGGTGCCGATAGGCATCGTGCGCGGCGCGGATGGACGTGCCACAGCGTTGCGCGTCAGCCAGTGCGAAGCAAAGATGGCCGGCGGCAAACTGGAGGTCAAGAATATCGAGGGTACAGAGCAGGATATTCCCGCCGACCTGATCGTGTCAGCGATCGGTCAGGCAGTGGACTTTACCGGGCTGGAAGAATTCAACAACGGCAAGGGTGGGGTTTCGACAGATCGAAACTATCTGGTTGCCGGACAGAAAGGCGTGTTCGCCGGCGGAGACATCATACGTCCGCATCTGCTGACCACGGCCATCGGCCACGGTTCTATCGCGGCGGATGGCATCCACAATTTCCTGAACGGTCTGGACCTGGAAAAACGCCCCAAGATCGACGCGCATCAATTCGACCTGATGCGCAAGATGATGGAGAAAGGGCTTGAAGTCAAAGAGGTGCATGAACCATTGCGTGGAACCGACCATTCCAACATGGCAGTTCACAACTTCGACAATCGCTCGGATCGCTATGTGATCCCGCACGACAAATTGTTCCTGGGGCACTTTTCCATTGTCGCGCGCAACAAGCGCAATGTCGTTACCCTGAGCAAGGAATCCGCGCTGGGTAATTTTGAAGATCGTCTGGGCGTGCTCAGCCAGGAAAAAGCGGTCGCGGAAGCAAAACGCTGCATGAGCTGCGGAATGTGTTTCGAGTGCGACAATTGCGTGGTGTACTGTCCGCAGACCGCCGTGTTCCGTGTACCCAAGGCCAAGGCCACGCTCGGACGTTATGTCGATACCGATTACAACAAGTGTATCGGCTGCCATATTTGCGCGGATGTGTGCCCGACGGGTTATATCCAGATGGGGTTGGGCGAGTAATCAAAATGTTAAAACTATTCGCTCTGCTGGCGGCACTCTGCATGTGTGCATCTGCTGATGCCACTGAAAGTTACGGCATGCCCAAGCTCGATATAGGCAAAGGTGGCCAGTGCGTGGAAGAGCCGCAGTGGATGCGCAAGAACCACATGAAGGTGCTTTTTCAGCAACGCGATGAAACAGTGCACCAAGGCATACGCGACGGAAAATACAGCCTGAAGAACTGCATCGAGTGTCATGCCAGTTTGCGCGATAACAGCGTGATAGGGCGTGCCGACAGTTTCTGCGAAGGGTGTCACCGTTACGAAGCGGTCAAGATCGACTGTTTTGAATGCCACTCCAGCAAACGAAGCTCCGCTTTGGTGCAGAAAGAACATTAAATGAGCGATACGAATGTGCAGCGCAGGCAATTCCTGAAGACCTCGGTTGGGGCGGCAGCGGTCGCGATCGCCCCGGGAATGTTGCTGTTCGATATGGCACACGGTAAATCTGATCCTGTATCGAGCAAAGTGCGCTGGGGCATGTTGATCGACACCGCGAACTGTGCGGACGGTTGCAACGACTGCGTGACCGCATGCAACAAGGAAAATGGCTTGTCCGGCGGGCTGAGTCCGACCGACTCGCAGTGGATGCGCAAGGTCGAGCTCAAGGACATGCGCAGCGGCCGGACGCTTGCGCTTCCGATGATGTGCCAGCATTGCGAGGAGCCTCCCTGTGTGGACGTCTGTCCTACAGGCGCTTCCTTCAAGCGTGCTGACGGCATCGTGCTGGTGGACAAGCATCTGTGCATCGGTTGCCGCTACTGCATGATGGCCTGCCCTTACAAGGCGCGCTCTTTCGTGCACGAACCGCTGCATGACCAGAAGCCCGATGTGCCGCGCGGCAGGGGCACGGTGGAAAGCTGCACGATGTGCGTCCATCGCGTGGATAAAGGCCAGCAACCCGCTTGTGCGGAAGCCTGTCCGAACAAATCCATCCTGTTCGGCAATCTCAACGATCCTGAAAGCGAGATTTCCAAAAAAATTCGCACTGTCCAATCCACGCAGATTCGAGCTGATCTTGGGCTGAATACCGGCATCCGTTACCAGGGGATATAAATAATAATGACCAGCCACTCTCCGCTGCGGTTTAAAAACAGAATCTACTACTCGCTGGTTGCGGCGGGTGGTTTGGTCGTGCTGATGGGGTTGTATGCCGCGCACATGATGGAGGAGCACGGCCATATCATTACCGGCATGAACAACCAGATCGTCTGGGGGATACCCCATGTGTTCGCCATTTTTTTGATCGTTACCGCATCCGGTGTGCTCAACGTTTCATCCATCGGCTCGGTGTTCAATAAACCGGCCTACAAAGCCAGGGCGCCTTTGGCAGGCCTGCTTTCTATCGCAATGCTCGCGGGTGGATTGACAGTTTTGATGCTCGATCTGGGTCGCCCCGACCGCATCATCGTGGCTATGACCCATTTTAATCCGACTTCAGTCTTTGCCTGGAACATCTTTCTCTACTCGGGAATGTTCGCGGCTGTGGCTTTCTATTTGTGGACCATGATGGAAAAGCGCATGAACCCGTGGTCCAAGCCTGCAGGGTTATTGGTGTTTGTCTGGCGTTTCGTGCTCACTACCGGTACCGGTGTGATTTTTTCTTTTCTGGTGGCGCGACAAGCCTATGGGACGGCAATCTTGCCGCCGATGTTTATCGTCATGTCTTTCGCTTGGGGTATGGCAGTGTTCCATGTCGTGCAGGCCGCCATCTATGAATGGAATGGGAAATTGCTGGACGCGTATGTCCAGAAGCGTATGAAAAACTTGATGGGCATATTTGTGATTGCCACTTTGTATTTTGTGGCAGCGTACCATCTGACGAACTTGTATTTCGCCCGGCAGGCAGAATTTGAGCGGTTCATACTGTTCGATGGCGGGGTGTATCCGTTGGTGTTCTGGGTGGGGTACTTTCTTTTTGGAAACCTGATCCCGCTGCTGCTGATTTATCATCCTGCTCTGGGCAAATCGAAGTGCATACTCTTCGCTTCATTGCTTATCATCCTGGGCGGTTTTTCCCTGTTGTATGTGTTTATCATCGGTGGTCAGGCATTCCCATTATCCATTTTTCCGGGCTATGAAGTCAGCAGCAGTTTTGGTGATGGCGCCATAGGTCTGTACCGTCCGTCAATGCCTGAAATAATGCTGGGGATGGGTGCCGTGGGCGTTTCTTTCCTGATTACGGCCATCGGTATTCGTATGCTGGATTTCGTGCCGCACGAGATACCAAAATCACGCTGAAATGAGCAGCCGATTGCTGATTTCCGCAGCGCACAAGTCTTCCGGAAAAACGATGGTCAGCATTGGCTTGTGCGCCGCGTTGAGCAAACGCGGATACGCGGTCCAGCCGTTCAAGAAAGGCCCCGATTACATCGACCCGATGTGGCTTAGCCAGGCATCAGGGCGCGCCTGTCGCAACCTCGATTTGTACCTGATGGAACGCGACGACATCGTTGCCACCTTTGCGCGGCACAGTTCGGAAGTGAATCTGGTCGAGGGCAACAAGGGCTTGTACGACGGTCTTGCGCTGGACGGCAGCAACAGCAACGCCGCGTTGGCGAAGCTGCTCGACCTGCCGGTGTTCCTGGTGATCGATGCACGCGGCATGACGCGCGGCATCGCTCCGCTGATCCTTGGTTATCAGGCATTTGACCGTGACATAAATATCGCCGGGGTGATACTCAATAATCTTGGTGGCAGCCGCCATGAAGCCAAATTGCGTGCAGTTATCGAGCATTACACCGATGTACCCGTAGTCGGTGCGATCCATCACGATGAGCGGCTCAGTATCGTCGAACGGCATCTCGGCCTGATGCCCAGCAATGAGTCCCACGTCGCTACGGCAAAGATCAAACAGATCGGCGATGCGATTGCGGAACAAGTCGATCTGGACAAGCTGCTCGCGTTGTCGAAGAAACCACCGCTGAACTTTCCGCACAAGGCCAGCGTGAGTCCGCTTCCTTGCGGCGACAAGGTGCGCATCGGCATCGCGCGCGACCGCGCTTTCGGCTTCTATTACGCCGACGATCTCGACGCGCTGGAAGCGGCGGGAGCTGAGCTGGTGCCGTTCGATGCGTTGCGTGATGCACACCTGCCGGATGTGGACGCGCTATATATCGGCGGCGGTTTTCCCGAAACCTGTGCCGCCGAACTGGAAACCAACGCGACATTGCGCGGTGAGATCAAGCGGGCCATCGAAAACGGCATGCCGGCCTATGCCGAATGCGGCGGGCTGATGTATCTGTCGCGCGGCATCGAATATCAGGGACGCACCTACCAGATGGTCGGCGCGATCCCCGGCGATGTGAAGATGCACGACAAACCCATCGGACGAGGCTACGTGCATCTCAAGGAAGATGAAGCACATCCGTGGCCGCGTCCCAACGCGCCGGCGAAACAGATCAAGGCGCATGAATTTCACTATTCCAGTCTGGAGAACCTCCCGCCGGACACCCGTTTCGCTTACCATGTCGAGCGCGGATTCGGTATAGACGGGGAGCGGGACGGCCTGATCCTGCATAACCTGCTGGCTTCCTATACCCACTTGCGCACCATCGGCAGTTGCTACTGGGCGACCCGCTTCGTCGCATTCATTCGGCGACAAATGGAACAACACGAAAATTTCGAAACTTCACATACCAGCCGACAAGCAATATGACACAGGAACTTTATCAAGCCGCCATCGTTGCCTTTGACCAAGCCAATGCGGAAGACCCGAACAAGGAAATGTCCGACGGCAAGGAATATCCCAAGGAACTGCTCTACGCGCGGCGCATGAGCGATATGCAGGCGCGCTACGCCCCCGAGGCATCGGAGGCGGTGAAGCTCGCGGTACGAGCCCAGCACATCCAGCGCTGGAAGGTCCCGCGCAGCAACTATCCGATGGACAAGCAAGGCTATCTGCAATGGCGCACCGGGCTGTACAAGTTTCATGCAGAGACTGCCGGGCGCATCATGCAGGAAGCGGGTTATGACGACGCGATGATAGCCCGCGTCAAGCCCATCGTGAGCAAGAAGGGGCTTAAGGTCAACGCTGAGACACAGTTGATGGAAGATGTGGTCGACCTGGTTTTCATCGAGCATTACCTGACTGCATTTGTTGCGCAGCACCCGGAGTATGACGAAGCGAAGTGGGTGCAGATCATCCGCAGGACCTGGCAGAAGATGTCGACGCGCGCCCATGAATTTGCACTTGCTGGCAAGATCAAACTGCCGGAAGCGCTGGTGCCGCTTATCCTGAAAGCGGTTCAGGATTAATGGACTATTTGCCGATCTTTGCCGATGTCCGGAACAAGCTGTGCCTCGTGGTCGGCGGCGGTGAAGTAGCCAAACGCAAGGCAGGTGTGCTGCTTGAGGCGGGAGCAAATGTGCGCGTGGTCGCACCGCAGATTGAGCCTATGCTCGCGGGACAGAAAGGCGTCAAAGCCATTGTCGCGCGTTTCGATCCACATCACCTCGAAGGTGTGACGCTGGTGATTGCGGCGACCAATGACCGCAAAGTCAATCAGCAAGTCTCCGAATTGGCTCGCGCACGCAACATCCCGGTGAACGTGGTGGATGATCCCGGGTTGTGCAGCTTCATCATGCCCGCCATCCTTGACCGTTCGCCGCTGATGGTGGCGTTTTCCAGCGGCGGTGCGTCGCCGGTGCTGACACGCTTGATGCGCGGCAAACTGGAGACCATGATCCCGCAGAACTACAGCCTCCTTGCGGCATTCGCGGAGCGCTTCCGTGAATTGGTCAAGCAGCGCGTCACCAATCCGGCGAAGCGTCGCATCTTCTGGGAGAACGCGCTGGAAGGCGTGATTGCCGAGAAGGTGCTGAGCGGCGATGAAAGCAGCGCGGAAATGATACTGCTGCAGATGCTGGCGAGCGAGGACAATATCCTGCGCGGCGAAGTGTATCTGGTCGGCGCCGGTCCCGGCGATCCAGATCTGCTGACCTTTCGTGCCTTGCGCTTGATGCAGAAGGCCGATGTGGTGGTTTATGACAATCTGGTTTCCAAGCCGATAGTCGAGATGACCCGGCGCGATGCAGAGCGCATTTATGTCGGTAAAAAACGCGACAACCACACATTGCAACAGGAAGAAATCAATGAGCTGCTGGTGCGCCTGGCCAAAGAAGGCAAGCGCGTGTTGCGCCTCAAGGGCGGCGACCCGTTCATTTTCGGGCGGGGCGGAGAAGAGATCGAGACCTTGGCAGCGGAAGGCATCCCGTTCCAGGTCGTGCCGGGCATCACCGCCGCCTCCGGCGTGTCCGCCTACGCGGGCATTCCGCTGACTCACCGCGACCATGCGCAATCCTGCATATTCGTTACCGGGCATCTGAAAGACGGCAGCATGAATCTCGACTGGGACGCGCTGGCAAGGCCAAAGCAAACCATCGTGGTATATATGGGGCTGCACGGACTGGCAACACTCTGCAGCGAACTGATCGCGCACGGTTTGCCGGGCACCACTCCGGTCGCGATCGTGCAACAAGGCACCACGAAAAATCAGCGTGTCATCACCGGCACGCTTGCGACGCTGCCCGGAAACACACAGGTTGAAGAGCTGCACGCCCCGACTTTGATCATTGTCGGCGGAGTTGTCACGCTCAGGGAAAAATTGGCCTGGTTCAACCCCCAAGTTTAACCAGGGAAACTTGAAAGCCTGAAAAGTTGATTACCGTTTTTAAACGATTTGTGAGGAGAAGCACGATGAACGAATTGACACTCAAAAATATGTTGTTGTCGGCGTTGTTGTTGTTCGGCGTAAGCAACGCGATGGCCGAAGACGTGAATTTGAAACCATTCGTGCTTGCTTCAAAAGCTGCGGGAACGGTTGCCGGGAAAACCGAGCAGGCGAAAGCGTCATTGACCGCGGCCGGCTTTACCGTGGTCGGAAATTATTCTCCTTATCCCGATGCCAACATTTTGATCGTGACCAATGACGCCTTGAAAAAGAATGCGGCGGATTCCGAGCATGGCGGGTTCGGCGCGATACAAAGAGTGGCTATCACCAAAGTAAAGGATGAGGTGCAGGTGAGCTATACCAACCCCGTTTACATGGCGAATGCATACCGCATGAAGGGCGACTTGAGCGGTGTCGCGGCAGGGTTGGCTGCCGCTCTGGGCAAGATCGAAGAGTTTGGATCCAAGCAGGGCATGACCGCCAAGCAAGCGCGCAAATATCACTACATGCTGGGGATGGAATATTTCGATGACCAGGATGTGTTGGCTGAATATGCCAGCTACGAAGAGGCTGTTCAGTCAGTTGATGCGAAACTGTCTGCCAATAAGAATGGCGTCAGCAAAGTTTACCGTGTCGATATCCCGGGAAAGCAGGAGAGTGTATTCGGTGTCGCGATGAAAGGCGCCACCGAATCCGAAAAATACATGGACGACAGATTCATCATGAGCGAGATCGACTTTCATGACCTTAGATCAACCGCTCACTTGCCTTATGAAGTATTGGTTTCCGGCAACAAGGTTTATGCGATGTATGCACGCTTTCGCATTGCGATCAACTTTCCCGATTTGAGCATGATGGGAAAAAACAGCTTTATGAACATTATGAAAACGCCGGATGCGATCCGTGACGTTCTGAAAAAAACAGTTCAAAAATAATTGACACACAGGTTTTAAAATATTAATCAGGAGATTGTAATGGCTGAAAGCGACACTTTAGGAGATTCTAATCGCCGCAACTTTTTAATCAAGGTCACCTCTGTCGTGGGTGGTGCAGGCGCGGCAGCGGTGTGCGTGCCTTTTGTGGCCAGCATGAATCCGAGCTCGGACGTATTGGCCAAGGCCACGACTGAAGTGGATCTGTCCGGGATCCCGGAAGGCGGTGTGCATACAGTCGCCTGGCAGGGCAAGCCGGTATTTATTTTTCATCGCACCCAGCAAGAGATCAAGGATATGGAGGCATCCAACGGCGGATTTGATCCGGAGCCGGATCAAAAGCGGGTCAAGCGGCCTGAATGGCTGGTCGTGGTGGGTATCTGCACGCACCTGGGCTGTGTGCCAAACAAGGAGGGTCCGGGTTGGACATGCCATTGTCATGGCAGCCAGTATGACGACAGCGGTCGTGTAGTGCGTGGTCCGGCACCGAAAAATCTGGACGTGCCGCCCTACCGGTTTATTGCCGCAGACAAAATGATCATCGGCGAAGCATAGGAGACAAACATGAATAACAGAATCATCAAATGGATAGACCAGCGCTTTCCGCTCAGCAGTTTTGTCAAACATGATTTGACCGAATATCCCACCCCCCGCAATCTCAGCTATTGGTGGAATTTCGGTTTCCTGGCGGGTTTCGTGCTGATGCTGCAGGTGGCCACGGGCATTTTTCTGGCCATGCACTACAAGGCGGATGTCACGCTGTCGTTTGACTCCATCCAGCACATCATGCGCGACGTGAATTACGGCTGGCTGTTGCGCTTCATGCACGCCACCGGTGCATCGGCATTCTTCCTGGTGATCTATATCCACATGGCGCGCACACTCTATTACGGCTCCTACCGCGCGCCCCGCGAGCTGATGTGGTGGACCGGACAGGGATTGCTGCTGATGTTGATGGCAACCGCCTTCATGGGCTATTTGTTGCCGTGGGGGCAAATGTCCTTCTGGGGCGCGACCGTGATCACCAATCTGTTCCGTGCCACACCATTCTTCGGCGAACAAGTGGTCATATGGTTGCGCGGCGATTACGGTGTCGGCGACGCAACACTGACGCGCTTCTTCTCGCTGCACTATTTGTTACCGTTCCTGATCATCGGCGGGGTGCTGGTGCATCTGGTCGCACTGCATACCGTCAAGAGCAGCAATCCGAGCGGCATCGATCTGGCGGCCAAGGACAACATCCCGTTCCATCCCTATTTCACTATCAAGGATTTATACGGGTTGGGCATATTTTTGATCGTGTATTGCATCTTCGTGTTCTTTTTGCCCAATAGTCTGATGGAACCCGCCAACAACATTCCGGCCAATCCGATGCAAACCCCGACACATATTGTTCCGGAATGGTATTTCCTGCCGTTCTACGCGATCTTGCGCTCGGTGCCGAACCTGGTGGGCGGTGTGGTGGCGATGGGGTTGTCTGTGATGGTGTTTTCTTTCATGCCCTACCTGGATCGTTCCCGCATTCCCGGCGGGGCACGTTACCGTCCCTGGTACCGCGCGATGTTTTACCTGTTCGCGGTGGACATGGTGGTACTGGGATATGTCGGCTACACCCCACCTAGCGATCAGTCCATCGTGATGGGAAAAATAGCGACCTTTTTTTACTTCGCCATGTTTGTGCTTCTTCCGTTCATTTCCAGGAAGGAAGAGCAATGGCTCATCCGGCGTGGCTTGCCTTCTGATGTAAAAGCACTGGTCGCGAGCGAAGCCAAGGAAAAAATCAAATTGCCAGACCAGCGCCGCAGTGGAGATATCAAATGAAAAAGCTCATTGTCATATTGATGCTGTGTTGTTCCTCCATCGCTGCAGGCGCTGCAGAATCAAAGTTGGAAAATATCCAGGTGGAAACCAGTGTGCAGGCTGTCGAACGCGGCGCAGACGCATTGATGAATACCTGTCATAGCTGCCATAGCCTGAAATACATCACGTATCACGATCTGGTCAAATTCGGCATGGACAAGAAAAAGGTAGATGACTGGCGCGGAGATCAACCGCTGGATACGGCGGTGACCAGCCAGTTGTCCGATGAAACAGCCATTCAATCCTATGGAAAAGTCCCGCCTGACCTGAGTTTGATGACGAAGGCTCGAGAGGGCGGGGCGAACTATGTGTATACCTATCTCATCGGCTACTACATCACTCCGGAAGGAATGACCAGCAATCATGTTTTTCCTGAAACAAAAATGCCGGATATGATGGGAATTAGCGGAGCGACAGACCCGGCGCAACGCGCAGAGATACAGACAAAAGCGCGTGACATCGTGTCATTTCTTGCCTGGGCCGCCGACCCGCATGAGGAGGAGCGGCACAAACTGGGTTATTACGTAATCGGGTATTTGCTCGTCTTGACTACTCTACTTTTTTTCGTGAAGAACCAAATCTGGTCGCGGTTGAAATAACCAATTTTTTACGAAGGGTGGCAGCGCCGTTATGCTGTGTATACGCCAAGCATGAACTTTAGGATAATTTTTTTCACGCAGGTATAACTTGAAGGAGTGACTCATGAAAAACAGAACTTTACTGGTTGTTGTTCTCTCTATGCTTTCATTTTCCTCGCTTGCAACTGCTGCGCAGGCAGAAGCCAGCTACAAGAATGATGTTGTTCCGATTATCCATGACTATTGTTTGAATTGTCACGAGCCGGGAGGCAAGGGCTACGAGAAAAGCGGGTTGAATATGACCACCTATGAGAGCCTGATGAAGGGTACCAAGTTCGGGGCTGTCATCAAGCCGGGCGACAGTTTTACCAGTATTTTGATCCAGGTGATCGAAGGGCGCGTCCATGCCTCCATCAAGATGCCGTATGGAATGAACGGTGGCTTGGCCAAGGACAAAATCGAGATATTGAAAAAATGGGTCAATCAGGGCGCCAAGGATAACTGAGTTCATCGCAATTGAGAGTTGAGAATATAAGCAAGAAGGAAATTGTATGTCCGCAGAATTGCTAGAAGCAGTGAGGTCAGGCGACGTTGATTCCGCCCGGCGTATGTTGGCCGCCGGAGCCGATGTCAATTTTCGTGACGGCGAGGGCGCCACGCTACTGATGCTGGCTTCACACGCCGGCGATCTATCCATGGTGCGGGCATTGATCGAGGCTGGAGCGGATGTCAATGCAAGCGATGAAAGAAGTTGGACGCCACTGATGAAGGCGGCGTACAACGCCGAGCAGAATCGGGGGTTCGCGGATGTTGTGCAAGCGCTCATCGATGCGGGTGCGAATGTTGAGGCGCCAATCAGCTATGGTATTCGCCCCCTGATGCTGGCGGCGGGTTACGGTGAAACTGCAGTGGCCGAGACCCTGCTCAGGGCGGGTGCCGATGTCATGGCGCGCAACGATGGCGGCCTTACGGCGCTGATGATGGTGAAGCAAAAGCACTACGTGGATGTGATTAATTTGTTGCACGAAGCGGAGCGTGACGCAGGGGTCGGGGAGGGCAGTTGTTCGAGCAAAAACGAACCCGGATCGAAAGTGGTGACTTTCCTGAAGCCTGTCGGCAAGCACTGATCATTCACTGTCAAATAGCCGGTTTGTAATAACTTCATGAAAGATTGAAATGCCTTATTTCGTTTACAAAATATTTGAAAAACCTATCCGTCGTTTGGAAAAGCTGGAACAGCACGAAGCGTTTCGTGAAGCATCGAATCGGGCCAAACAACTGCGCGGCGAACTTCCCGGCGATGCGACATTTATCATCAAAGTGATCTTTGCCGAAACAGAATTGCACGCCGAGGATTTGCTCAATCAACTGCGCGTCGCAGCTCCCAATCCTCAGGATGATTAAACACACGCGATGGATGAGACAGCCTATCGGCAGGCGCTGGAAACAGCGATTCCGCGATATTGCCCTTTTGAAAAGTCCGTTCTGACTCATTGCGCCGCTTGTTCGAAAGCAGAGAAACATAATATTGCCGAGCGTGAAGTCGTGGCCTGCAATAATGCCGAAGCACATCAACGTTGTATCGCATTGCGTGATTTGTTGCGGCACAACTTCACTTTCGCTCTGGGTATCTTGCATATTGATGGGCCGCTGCCACACGCAAAAGAAATGCGTATGCAATGCGGTGGCTTGAGAGGATTGCAAATCGCGCTGGACGGCAATGATCAGGTACGTGATGTGGCCGCGCTGGTAGAGATGGCGCAGCAGCGATATGGTGAGTTGGCGGAATTGCCTTATTCGTTGATAGTCCAGCGAGCAAATATCTATTACAAAGGCAGATAGAATTTTATTACGGGCAGCGCATTTGCTGCTCACAACAGGAGCAACACTGAAATCATGTCAGAGCAACCCACGGAAATTAAATTACACCAGCAATCCCGTATGCTGGAGATCGTTTTCAGCGACGATGTCAGTTATCAACTGCCCTATGAGTACCTGAGAGTGTATTCGCCGTCGGCTGATGTCAGCGGACACGGCCCGGGACAGGAAGTATTGCAAGTAGGTAAAAAAAATGTGGGGATAACTTCACTCATTCCAGTCGGCAGTTATGCCGTGCAAATCAATTTTGATGACGGACATGACACCGGGCTTTACACCTGGGGATATCTGTACAAGTTGGGTAAAAATCAGGCAGCATTATGGCAGGATTATCTCGATCGCCTGGCTGCTGCAGGAGCAAGCCGCGAACCGCGTCCCTGAGTCAAAGATACATTAAAAAAATACCCGATAAAAATAGTCAACATAGTTTAAAATCCGAACCTAAACCTTTTATCTGATCCAGGAGTGAGCGATGAGTTTTAACGAAACAGATGTGCAAAGCGCGTTGAAGAATCTGATCGACCCGAATACCAAAAAAGATTTTGTCAGCGGAAAATCCGTGAAGAACGTCAAGGTTTCTGGCGCCGATGTGACGCTGGAAATTCTGCTGGGCTACCCGGCCAAAAGCGTATGGGACGAGATACGCGCGATGGTTGAAGCGCATCTCAAAGGTGCTTTGCAGGGTGTAGGCAAGGTCAGCGTCACTGTCTCCAGCAAAGTCGTGCCGCACGCGGTACAGCGCGGCGTGAAGCTGGTTGAAGGCGTGAAAAACATCATCGCCGTGGCGAGCGGCAAGGGCGGTGTGGGCAAATCCACCACCGCAGTGAATCTGGCTTTGGCTCTGGCTGCCGAGGGTGCGCGGGTCGGCGTGCTGGATGCCGATATTTACGGCCCTTCGCAACCCACCATGCTGGGCATTTCCGGGCAACCCAAATCGGTCGACGGAAAATCCCTCGAACCGATGACCAATCACGGCCTGCAGGCCATGTCCATCGGCTTCATGATCGATGGCGATGATACGCCCATGGTCTGGCGCGGCCCGATGGTGACGCAGGCTCTGGATCAATTGCTGCACCAGACCCGTTGGGACAATCTGGATTATCTGGTGGTGGATCTGCCGCCAGGAACCGGTGACATCCAGCTTACGCTGGCGCAAAAAGTGCCGGTCACCGGCGCGGTGATCGTCACCACGCCTCAGGACATCGCGCTGATGGACGCGCGCAAGGGACTCAAGATGTTCGAAAAGGTCGGCATCAAGATCGTCGGCATCGTGGAAAACATGAGCACGCACATCTGCTCGAAATGCGGCCACGAGGAACACATCTTCGGCGCGGGCGGCGGCGAAAAAATGTGTGCGGATTACAACGTGGAATTTCTGGGCGGGCTGCCGCTGGATATCCGCATCCGCGAACAAGCGGATTCAGGGAATCCTACGGTGGTGGCTGATCCAGATGGCACTATCGCCAAGGTATACAAACAGATCGCGCGCCGTATCGCGGTCAAGGTCGCGGATATGGCACAGGATCACAGTGCGGCTTTCCCCAAGATTGTGGTACAAAATACCTGAACCGCAATCAGGACTTCTATGAACGTAGCGAGGACCCAATGCAGAATGCGGTAAAGAAAAGCTGAGAGGTCACAGCGATTTGATGTGACCCCCGCTTGCCTCATTGCGCCAGCAGAATATACCTAATCAAATATGGCGAAAAACCTCAAAACGACCGCCTTTGAAAAATAAATAATCGAGCGGTGGCGTAATTCGGATAGACACAGGTTCACCTGCGCTTGGCAATTTCAGGCAGCTCCACCCTTTTGATCACGCCACCTTCGGAAAGCAATACATAGCGGCTATGCACTTCTTCAACCGTAACACCGGGCATTGCTTCCGCATGGGTCCTGATCGCACGTGCAGGCTTGCCGTTAGCCGCCAGGATCGCAACGCTGTCAGCAGGATTGCTGCTGACCACCACGCCCCTCAGCTGATAATTGCCGGCGACGTCAGACGTCGAATGACCGCCTAACAAGGCAGCCGCCGCATCCAGCTTTGGCGCAGTCTGTGCAGTCTGGGGTGGTGCCGCAACAGAACGTACTGGCGGCTTGAACAATTGCATCGCCCAATATGCAGCAGAAACGCACAAGGCGATGAACAGTACAAAACTTGTAATCAGTGGCCAGCGTTTCATTTTATTGCATTCCTCATTTCAGCACCCAAGCATAACGCGATCAGACATGCCGTGCTTGGGCATGCCATTAGCGGACCAATTGGTTTATTTCGATGATCGGCATCAGCACTGCCAACACGATCAGCAGAACCACCACGCCCATCGCCAGTATCAGTGCCGGTTCCAGCAAGCCGGCCATGGTCATCGCGCGCCGTTCCAGATCCTGTTCCTGCGCGTTTGAGGCGCGCTCCAGCATCGCAGGCAATTCTCCGGTGACTTCACCGGCGCGGATCATGTGGATCAGCATCGGCGGGAAATGTTTGTGCGCCGACAGCGCTCGCGCCAGGCCGACGCCTTCGCGCACACTGTTCGTGGCTTCCTCGACCTGTGCGCGCATCGCGACATTGGTCAGGGTGTCGCGGCTGGTTTGCAGCGCGCGTAATATCGGCACGCCGGAACCGGTGGTGATCGCCAAAGTGCTGGCAAAGCGCGCCGTGTTGAGGCTGCGCTCGAATCTTCCATACAGCGGCGCATTCAGCAACCAGGTATGCCAGCGCATCTTGATCGCGGGGTCTTTCAATGCGCGGCGCCAGGCGAAAGCCAGCGCGATGACAATAAGCAAAACGATCCATCCGTAATTACGCACGAAATCCGAAACGCCCAGCATCACTGTGGTGAGGAACGGCAGCTTTTGTTTGGTATTGGCAAACACCGACACGATCTGCGGCACCACGTAGGTCAACAAAAAGATCACGATCAAAAATGCCACCACGGTGACGATCGCCGGGTAGGTGAACGCGAGCTTGACCTTTTGCACCAGCGCATTGCGCCGCTCGATGTAGTCGGAAAGCCGCGACAGCACCCGTGCCAATTTGCCGATCTGTTCACCGGACGCGACCAGCGCACGGTAGATGTCGGCAAAGTCGCGCGGATGACGAGACAGCGCATCGGACAGCGACGCACCGCCCATCACTTCAGAGCGGATCGAAGCGATCAGGTCACGCACATAAGTGCGTTCTGCTTGTTCCAGCAACGCGGAAAACGCCTGCTCCAGCGGCAGGCTGGCTTCCAACAGGCTGGCCAGCTGGCGCGTGAACAGAGCCAGCTCGATTGTAGACAGGCGATCTCCAAACGCGCTGCGTTTGGTCAGTCCTGCCTCGTCGAGCTGGGTCGCAATCTCATCGACGCTGATCGGTACCAAGCCTTGGGCGCGCAGGTCTGAGCGCGCCGCACGCGCACTGTCGGCGTTGACTATGCCTTTTTGGGTAGTGCCAGTCGCGTTGACGGCTTCATAACTGAATGCTGGCACGCTATTCCTTGGTGACGCGCAACAACTCAGCTTGCGTTGTCGTGCCATCGGCCAACCAGCGCTCGCCATCCTCGCGCATGGTGCGCATCCCGTCTTGTTGTGCGGTGGCGCGAATGTCGGCTTCCGATGCGCGGTTATGGATCTGTGCGCGGATCTGTTCGGTGGTCAGTAATAATTCATACACGCCGACCCGGCCCTGATAGCCGGTGTGGCCGCATTTGTCGCAACCGACCTCATGCCAGAATTGGCCATCGTGGCGTTTGCAGTGTTCACATAATTTGCGCACCAGACGCTGGGCGACGACACCGAGCAGCGATGAAGACAACAGAAACGGTTCGATGCCCATGTCGAGCAAACGCGTGACTGCCGCTGCCGAATCATTGGTGTGCAGGGTCGCCAGCACCAGGTGGCCGGTCAACGATGCCTGCACAGCAATCTGCGCGGTTTCCAGATCGCGTATCTCGCCGATCATGATGATGTCCGGGTCCTGGCGCAAGATCGCGCGCAATGCCTTGGCAAACGTCATGTCGATGCGCGGGTTGACCTGGGTCTGGCCGATGCCGCTCAGTTCATATTCGATCGGGTCTTCTACCGTCAGGATATTGGTGCTGGTCGCATTCAGCCGGGATAGCGCGGCATAAAGCGTGGTGGTCTTGCCGGAACCGGTCGGGCCGGTTACCAGCACGATACCGTGCGGCTGCGCGATCAGCTTGTCGAATTGCGCCAGCACTTCCGCGCTCATACCCAGATTTTGCAAGTCGAGCTGGCCTGCTTCCTTGTCAAGCAGGCGCAACACCGCGCGTTCGCCGTGTCCGGTGGGCAGCGTGGAAACCCGCACATCGACCGGCTTGCCGCCGACGCGCAGCGTGATGCGGCCATCCTGCGGCAGGCGTTTCTCGGCGATGTCTAGCTGCGCCATGATCTTGATGCGCGAGATCAGCGAGGCATGGATCGCCTTCTTCGGCCGCACCACATCGCGCAGGCTGCCGTCGATGCGAAAGCGCACCACTGAAATCTGCTCGAACGGTTCGATATGAATATCCGATGCGCCTTCGCGCAATGCCTGCGTCAGCAGCGCATTGATCATCCGGATCACCGGCGCGTCATCGGCCGATTCCAGCAAGTCCTCGATCGCTGGCATGTCCAGCATCAGTTTTGCCAGGTCGAGATCGGATTCATATTCATCGATGACCTGCGCCGCGTCACCGCCGGAGCCGGCATAGGCTTTGGCGATCGCCGCTTCGAGCTCGCCGCGCGACAATGATTTCAACCTGACGTGCCCGAAACAGCGGCTCACTTCTGCGATCGCTGTTGGCGTGGTCGCATCCGATATCCAGACCTCGACAGGGCCATCTGCAGTGCTGTTGCGTTGCGCCAGCAGTGCGAAGTCGCGGGCGAACGCGTAGGGGAGAAGGCGAGCATTCAACACGGTATTGTCCATCGAATTATTGCTGTGGAGCTGCTGCTGCCGGTTGTTGCGGAGCAGGGTTTTGTGGAAGTTCCGGTGGCGTGTTGGTTGGAGAGCCAGGTTCAGCCTGTTTGACCCCAGTCTGTGTTTGTTTAACCAGGGGACCGCCGACCATCCGACCATCCTGCAGCGGCGGCAACTGCGGCGCGTCCATATTCGGCAATACGATAGTCCGCTCCGGTTGCCCGCTGATTTCCTCATTGCGGATGTAATCGTAGCGGTCTCCTGCCAGACTCACGCTCTGCTCATTGTTGCGTACTATGGTCGGCCGCAAGAACACCATCAAGTTGGTTTTGACGTGGCTGCGTGTCTTGTACTGGAACAAATTGCCAATGATTGGAATATCGCCCAAGCCAGGTACTTTTTCGATGCTGTCTTGCATGTTGTCATCGATCAAGCCGCCCAGCACGATGATCTGCCCGTCGTCCACCAGCACGTTGGTATCGAGCGAGCGCTTGCTGGTGATGAGCCCGGCTGGATTGGTCGCATCCGTAATGGCCGACGTTTCCTGATAAATCGTCATTCTGACCGTGCCGCCTTGTGAAATCTGTGGCTTCACCCGCAACGTCAAGCCGATATCATGGCGCTCGACCGTCTGGAACGGATTCACCCCCGCACTGCCAGCCGAGGCGGCTGTGGTGTATTGGCCGGTAACAAAAGGCACGTTCGAGCCGACGACAATTTTTGCTTCTTCATTGTCCAGCGTGATCAGGTTGGGCATCGACAGGATATTTGCACTGCTGTCGGACTCGAGTGCATGGACCAAAGCACCCAGGCCGGACTGGTTGAGGAGGCCCAGGGTCAAACCGTTGCCCGGTGCCAGAATGGTGCCGGCGGTTTTTGCGACAGCCTGGCTGATCAGGTTGTTGCCCCCGCCCTGCGGCGTAAATCCGGTCAGTGCCCCGACCCGATAATTGCTGGTGCTATTTCCCGATAAGCCAGCCCATTGCACGCCCAATTGGGCCGCTTTGTTTGCA
This sequence comes from Gallionella sp., assembly GCA_017880945.1. Classification (GTDB taxonomy): domain Bacteria; phylum Pseudomonadota; class Gammaproteobacteria; order Burkholderiales; family Gallionellaceae; genus Gallionella. The sequence goes on from JADGRM010000001.1 coordinate 32,371, forward strand.
GACACTTCGACGATCAGCGACTCGATATAGACTTGGGCACGGCGTGCATCGAGTTGGTCGATGACCGTGCGCAAGTCGCGGTAGACAGACTCGCTGGCGGTGATGATCAGCGTGTTGGTCGTTGGGTCGGCCTGAATGAATCCGGCCGCTCCCCCGCTCGGCAGGGATGCCTGTGCTGGCGATGGCGATGTTGATGGCGATGTTGATGTTGATGCCGAATTTATCACGGAAGTATCCGATGTCACGATGGCACGCAAGGTTTGTGCAAGCTTGGTCGCTTCGGCATTCTTCAAGTAGACCACGTGCACATTGCCCGGCTGCGCGGTTGGCTGGTCGAGTTTTTCAATCAGCGCTTTCGCCAGATTGGCGCGTGCTTCGGACGGCGCGCGCACAACGACCGAATTGGTGCGCGGATAGGCCAGCACACTGATGCGTCCGGCATCGCCTGCAGGTGTTCCACCCGGCTCCAGCAGTCGATTGGCCATCACCGCAATATCGCTGGCGACCGCATAACGGATAGGCACCATATCCAGATCGGTGCTCGCGGGCACGTCCAGTGACGAGATTATTTTGCCCAGCCGCAGCAGGTTGTCGGCGTAATCGGTGATGATCAGCGTGTTGTTGCCCGGGTTGGCGTTGATAGTGTTGTTGGGTGAGATCAGCGGTCGCAATACCGCCACCAGATTGTTTGCGGATTCAAATTTCAAATGAAATATCTGCGTCGCGATCTGGTCGCCGCGAACTGCACCGGCCTGGATCGGGCCCGCCTGCAACTTGGCATCCGCTTCCGGCACCACTTTTGTATAGCCGTTGCCGGTCACCACAGTGTAGCCACGCAAACGCAACACCGAGGTCAACAGCTGAAATGCCTGAGCCTTGGTGAGTTCCTTCTCGGATACCAGGGTGACCGTGCCTTTGACACGGGGATCGATGATGAACGTCGTATTGGTGTAATCGCCGACCGCCGCGATCACCGATTCGATATCGGCATCGACGAAATTGAGAGTGCCCCTGTTCGAACCCGTATCCTTGTTTGCACTCGTGGCTGCGAGCGTGCCGGGTGACTTATTCGGGCCAGCGATTGCATTTGTGCCGGGGGTAACTTCCAAGTCCGATTCCTGCGCCTGCGCAGGCTGAGTGCCCGTCACTGCGCACAGCAACACGATCATTGCAGTCCAGCGCCGACGCACTGCCGGTCTTCGGGCTGTTTCTTGCATTCTATTTATTGGCATAATTGGCAATCTGTTTTTTATCATTTGAACTCTAGCGCGATAACATCTTTGTCGCCTTCTCTACGGCGTTGACCCAGCAAATTCAGAAAATTCGCCAGCCTCTCTTCTTGTCCTGCCTCGGCTTGCGCCGTGCCGGAAAACTGCAGGCGTCCGTTGTTAATCATCCCTGAACCGTTTAACAACATCGGTCCATTTACCGTGTTAAGCTTCACTGATGCCTGAGCACCGTGCCAGTCGAGTGACAGATCATAACTGCCCAGCGGTTTGACCGGTGACAGCCGCGATCCGATATCTTTCATTTCCAGTTTCATAGCTCCGACCATCTCGATTTCCCCATTCTGTTGCGTCAATTGCAGCTGTTCCCATGATAATCGCATCTGGCCGGACGGCAGCACTGTGTTCAGCGGTGCGCCCAGAGCGGCCAACCTTTCCGCGGGTAATAAAATCGCCCCCGGACTCACTTGCCATTGATGCCAGTTGCCCTTCACGCTGATCGGCTGCGACACTGCCTCAGCGTTTTCCAGATCGGCATCGACACTACCCAGCAACACCATCGGAGACAAACGCCACGAGAAGCGTCCCGGCAACAACGGCGTTACCGGATCGCTGCCATTCGCTGCGCCGCCAACGAAGGCTGAGCCGCGCCACAATGTGCCATGCGCGTCCCCGAGCGTCAGGCGGCCCGCGGTCTGTTTCTCAACCAAAGCCGTCATCCAGGAGGCCGGGAAAAACATCATCATGGTAAGCGCCACACTGGCAATCGCTGCCAGCAACCATATCACGGCGCGGCGCAATGCATCTCCTTTTCATGCCATTGCCAAGGGTTCAAACACAGCAATGAAGCGGGGTGTACAAATGCGCCATTGCAGGATGCCTTTGGTAATATCACCCATATTCTGGATATCGAATTATTCATGCGAGGGTAGCCGCAACGTAAATGTTGCATTGACCATATCGGGTTGAGCCAGTGCAACGATATTGGCATCGACCACGGAAAGCAGCGCGGACTTTTGCATATAGTCCAGCCAATTCAATGTGCCGGAAAAAGAGGCTGCGGCGAGTTGCACCTTCGCGAAGTCGCCGGTCAGCATCACGCTTTGCGGCTTCAAGCCGTTGCGCGCAAGCGCTGCCTCGATATTTTGTTTGGACATCGCTATCAATGGCGTAGCAGATTTTCCGGCCAATGCTGATGCAGACTTTCCTGAGAGTGCCGCAGCTTCCCTGGACAGTGCCTGCATTTGCGCGACTTGCTGGCGCAGCATGGGCAGATTTTTGTTCAACCGGTCGCGACCGGAAAGCGCAGGATCGATCAGCAATGTGTAGGCCAGGCCAATGGTAACGACCAGCGCAGCCACGGCAAGCATCGCGCGCTCGCGCGCATCGCGCACCGCCCAGAATTCCGAGAACGATAGCCTGGATTGATCCCACAGACTTGTCAGGTTCATTTTGCGCTCCTGATTTGCCAGACGACCGCGCCTGATTGTTCGGGCGCAAGGTCAAGCGCCAGATCGCGTTTAGCCAGTGCGGCTTTCATCTGTTGGGTTGGCGCTTCACCACCCGGCTTCAGGCGCACGAACAGGCTGTGATCGTGATATTCGATTGCGGCGATTGCGGTTGATTTGCCCGCCGCTGCAACAGCGCTGGCCCATGCCTCGCCGAAGGACGCCGTGATCGCGGTAAAATCATCCGGTGCGGCCTGCCCTGAAGCGCGTTTGGCAGCCGCGATCTTCTGCTGCATTTGCGCGATGGGATCGATGATCACGGAATCTTTCGGATAGGCCGACTTGTAGATCTGGACCATGGCCACACGCAGCGAATTGGTTTCGCCCTTCATGTGCCACCAGTCGATATTCAATGCTGCGGCATTGATGACCAGAACCGTAGCGGCCAGTGCCAGCGGCCAGCGCCATGGACGCCAGTCCAGCTTGGGGCCGGTTCCCAAGCCCAGTCCCGCCATCAGATCGAGTGTCGTGACGTTGGCACCGGCAATCCAGCGCGACCAGTTGTCGGCGAATACGCCGATGCGCTTATTCAACGCGATAGTATCGTTGACCACTTCCTGATAAGCGTGCACCAATGATTGCGGCACATATAGCGTGATCGGTGCTTCGGGCACCACTGCGCATAATGTACGTATCGCCACACTTGCCGCAGATTCATCCTGTTCAGGCGTGATCGCCAAACCGATGCCGTCCTGTTCCGACAGGCGCAGCGTCATGTCGATACCGGCATCCTTGTCACTGTCATTCCGGTCGTTGATGGCGGCGGTCACGCTGCCCGGCTGATCAGATTGGCAGGGCAGGCACAATTGTGCGGGCAAAGCCGCGATATGACGCGCGCCGAACGCGATCAAGGTCTTGGCCAAGAGGTCGAGCCAGGTGCGCTGTACCACCGCGACAGTGCGCAACCCGTCTGATAAACCGCCCGCGACCACCACACAGTCGGACGGATCAGCGATCAACTGTTCTTCAACCAGGTTGGGCAATGCGGCCTTCAGTCTGGCTGACGATAGCGGCGGCACTTGCAAACGCAACACGGTGACATCGCTGGCGGCCAGCAACAGTACCACGCGCTGAGACTTCGCTACCGTGTCAGACAATTCCGACAATGGTGACGTGCCCTGACGCTCGATTGAGCTGCCATGCGACAAATTACCATTTGATACAAGGGCGAACGGACAAGCCAGTGCATGCCAGTGCGGGGCGCTGTCGGCGACGGCTTTGGAAGGTAAGCGGATATAGAGTGTGCTCAAGGTGTCTCGCCAGCTTTACTGATCATCAGCATGAAAAAATTTATGTTTGTCATAACCATATCAATATCTTAGGGGCTGAAGTAGATTAGCTTAAATGTTAAGCTAATCTACTTCAACCTCATATCTTAACATGTCATAAGGGAAGTATAAATGTTGTGGGAGTCAGCATTGGAATCCCCGGCACCAACTCCTGCATATGGCTGGGCAGATGCCGGTATCGCCATAAGTATTGCACCAGACTCCATTGCCACTAGAACCTTATGCATTATATTTCTCCCAATAAGATCATTGCGTATTAGAGAAGTATAGAGGCGAATCCTCCTCGAGTATGTGCGCTACCGTACACAAGGCCAAAAAGAAAAAGGACCCTTGCGGGTCCTTTTCATTTATTGCAATTGAAGACTTAGTATTGAAGACTTAGTAAGGTATTGCGGTATTGTCAGGTTGACGACCTGGATCGCCTGGTGTGCCGTATTCGCCATTAACAAGTTCATCATTCGAAGTATTCTTATTGTTCGAATTGCCTGGATCGCAGCCTTCATATCCATTGCCTACGCCTTGATTGCACTTGCTTTGCGAGTGATGTCTGGTGCTGGTGCAGCCTGTGACTGTAGTGCCGGTCACTGTTACTCCAGCTGCTGATAAGGCATCACCATTGAAGGTTCCACGAGTGAAAGTGATCGCTGCACCTGCGTATATCGTTCCCACGAAGTTCGAATCTGTCATCGTCACTGCTTGGGCAACATACCAGGTTACGGCGTCACATGGTACTACCTGGCCATTGGCCATGACCACATTCAAGCCGGTGCCTGTAAGGGCTCCAGTACCGCTGGTTCCGATTATAAAAGTCCAAGTATCTTTCGCGGACCCTTTAAGCGTTAGTGTACCGTTTGTCGTTGCTGATGCTGCGGCGACATAATAAACACCAGGTGAAAGCGTTTGACCTGCGAGGTTACCGTCAATAACGGTACCGCCGGAAATAGCCAGACCCGCTGCGAGCGCGGCGTTGAAGTCAGATACAACCTGAGCGGAAACCGGTGCAATAACCGACCCGCTAACCGTGCTAGTGGTCTGAATGACCGCCGCTGGGAGTCCTGAGGAACCTACGTCTCCGATGATGGTAGCATTGGTTAAAGTTACTGCTCCGCCTTGACTAGGTGCTGCACTAAGAATTGCGAAAGTTGACGCTGTACTTGGTGCGCTTGCAGCCCATGCCCCAAGCGGGGACACTGCAAGTATCGCGGCCAGTGAAATCAGGCTCGCGGAGAAATGTTTTTGAAGTTGATTCATGATGAGTCTCCTAAAATAAAAAAGGTTATTGACGAAACAAATCAGTAAAAAATCCCATACGGACATGAGTCTTGAGTGAATGCACCGCCGACCCCAACGTTGGTATTCTTTACTTCACGACGAAGGCTGATTCTCATGCCGGTTTTTTTCAGGCCAGCATAGGATCAAACTGAACTGAGACCACCCATCGACAGAACATTTATAGCTCTTGCCGCCCGGGGTGAACCGTGCGCTGGCACACATAAGGCAAAAAATTTCCCACGGCCGGTGCATACGTGGTTGGATACGATTCAATTTTTTGCTGGGCGGTAGGCAGAACTGCTGTCTCAAGGCGGCGGTTCTCTTTGCGTACATTGTGTGTTAGCGCACATACAACAACAGATCCTTGCTGTAATTTCACACCATCTCGCAGCTCACCGGCGTGCACGGCGTGAGTGTGCTGCCAATGAAGCGTCGGTTTTCGGCAACGGATATGCAATTTTGCATCTCCGGTTGCAGGCTTTGGAATTACCCGACTGCTTACTACACAGGATTGCCCAATGCTAGTTGCAAACCGAACTCATGTCGCAAACAGTTTGCTGGCCGCCTTGCCGAACAAGGTCTATCAGTCGCTGCTCGAGCGTCTGGAGCCGATCACGCTGACTTCCGGCGAAGTACTCTATCATCCCGGTGAACCGATTCACCACGTTTACTTCCCGACCGATACGCTGGTGTCTTTGCTCACGATGGCAGAGGGACATCAGGCACTGGAAGTCGGTATGGTTGGCCGTGAAGGCATGCTCGGGATTCCATTGGCGCTTGGCGTAAGCGATTCGCCGGTGCACGCCGTGGTGCAGGGAGCGGGAATGGCCTTGCGCATGACATCCGCGCACTTTCACAAGGAATTTCACCAGAGTGCGCAATTACAACGAGAGGTGTACCACTACATCTACGAATTGATGATTCAAATGACCCAGACTGCCGCGTGCAATCGCTTTCACCGGATCGAAGCCCGTCTCGCACGCTGGTTGCTGATGACGCGCGACCGCGTGCAATCGAATCAATTTCATCTGACGCAGGATATTCTTGCAAATATGCTGGGTGTGCGGCGGGTTGGCGTTACCAAAGCCGCCTGTGACTTGCGCCAACGCAATCTGATCAGTTACAACCGTGGCGAAATCATCATTCTCGACGGGGAAGGTCTCGAAGCCGCCGCTTGCCAGTGTTACCAGATCGTCAAGGACATGCGCGAAGTTGCACGGGCTTAGTCATGTTGCGCAATCCACATCTTCAAAAAAGAAGACCCGGAGCGGGATTGCCGTTGCCGGGTCAAAGTACTTCAGGTGTTCATCAAAGGGGGAGGAATGAACACCTGTGCGCATCATCCCCTTTTGTTCCGAGACACTCCGTTCGATAACGTACATAAGCCGGAAAAAATGTTTTCACATCAACTTTGGTGTGGCTCAAGGAAAGTCGCCACGCTGATCCCCATAGCGAATATGTGCGTTAGCGTACATACTCTCTCTGTTTAACATGTTATAAATATATAGATGACATGATTGTTTCAGTTTTAACCATAGTTAAACCGTGCATATTTGATTTTGACCCTATCAGGTTGCCCGCTCCGGAGAAAAGAATATGCTAGCTGTAATACCCGCACGGCATACCCCCGATCAAAACCATCTTCTCGCTGCTTTGCCTGCGGAAATATTAGCCCGCATCTCCCCTGATCTTGAACTGATCTCGATGAAGCTCGGTGAAATCCTCTGCGAATCAGGCGGCCAATTGCAATACGTCTATTTCCCGACGACCGCCATCCTGTCTCTGCATTACGTCATGGAAGACGGCGCGTCGGCCGAAATCGCGGGCGTGGGCAATGAGGGCATACTCGGAGTTGCACTTTTCATGGGCGGCGATACCACGCCCAGCCAGGCCAGCGTGCAGACGGGAGGGTGGGGCTACCGCCTGAAAGGGCGGTTGCTTATGGAAGAATTCAACCGCACCGGGGGACGCCGTGCCGGTGCATTGCAAAAGTTGTTGCTGCGTTACACCCAGGCATTGATGACACAGATGTCCCAGACCGCGGTCTGCAATCGGCATCATTCGGTGGAGCAGCAACTGTGTCGCTGGCTGCTGTTGACCCTTGATCGATTGCCTTCGAATGAATTGACCATGACACAGGAATTGATTGCCTGCATGCTTGGCGTACGCCGTGAAGGCATCACGGAAACCGCCGGGAATTTGCAGCGTGCTGGTTTGATCAGTTACCGCCGCGGTCACATCTCGGTGCTTGATCGATCCGGATTGGAGTCACATGCTTGTGAATGCTACAGCGTAGTCAAGAAGGAATTCCATCGCCTGCTTAGCGATGCAAGAGACACAAACAGCCTGCCGATCAATCTTAGAATCAAGTCCTCACGGACAAACTAGGGCTCAGGACAAGTTAGTTCGTGGCAGGATTAACATAGGTGTAGTTTAAGTATGGGCATGGTCAGATACAGCAGACGCACAGCGCGCCCTTGAATTTGTAAAGTTTGTAAGGCCGTAATTTTTTCGCCGGCCGGAGTAGCGAAAATATCCCCATTCAGGAAGAACAAATTGGTAATGCCCGAAGACAACTTGAATCTGCAATTGCCAACCACGACATCGTCGCGGCGGATGGTGTCCCGTATATCCGATTCACGTCAAACTGATACGCGGAATTTCGATATCCGGATATCTGATCTCGAGGGACGCTGCCATGGGCGGAGGGTAAATCTTCCTTGAAAACGAAACATAAAATTGTAGCCTGGCTTGCTTTAGCCTTTCTGCTGGTTACGCTGGCGGTGGCAGTATCGTTCTGGACTTTCAGACAGATTGAAGAAGCATCCGCCGTGCGCAAACATACCGACACTGTATTGGACGGTGCGGACAAGTTGCAGTCTGCATTGAGAGATGCCGAGACCAGCCAGCGCGGCTATTTGCTGACCGGTCAAGAGGAATTTCTGGAACCCTATTTGGCAGTGCGCGACAATATCAGTAGCCAACTGAAAGAATTGCGTAGAATTACCCTGGTCAGTGCGGCCCAGAAGCACCTGGATACTCTGGTTCCCTTGGTGAATGCCAAATTGGCGCTGATGTCATATGCCATCGAGTTGCGCCGCAACCATGATGTGGCTGACGCGCTCGCAGTTGAGCGCAGTGGTCAGGGCAAGCATTTGATGGATTCGATTCGCGCCGAGATGAGCAGCTTCATCCTGCTGGAGCAAGACGTGTTGGCGCAGCGCGAAGCAGAGTTTCAGGCGAGCATGCGCCATATGTTTTCCATCATCGTTGCCTCCAGCCTGTTTACGCTGATGTTTACATTTGCGTTCGCCTATTTGGTCTACCGGGAAACTCAGCAGTGGCTCAAGAATTTGGTTCATCTCGAAACTCGGCATTTGCTTGAGGTCCAGGAGGAAACGAATAAACAACTGCAGTTGGCCAACAACACCCTGCAGGAAAGCGAGGAAAAGCTCGCCGTTACGCTCAACTCCATCGGCGATGCAGTGATCGCCACCGATGCCGAAGGGCGTGTGACGCTCGTAAATCATTTTGCCGAGAAGCTCACCGGTTGGACGCAGCCGGAAGCTGGCGGCCTCCAGGTGGACGAGATTTTTCGCATCATCAACCAGGAAACCCGGCTACCCGCCCCTGTTCCGGTAATAGCTACCTTGGCACATGGCACGATACAAGGCCTGGCCAACCACATCGTACTGATTGCCCGCGATGGTGGCGAGTGCCCTATCGCCGACAGTTGCGCGCCGATTCGCGACCGCGACGGTCAGGTGATCGGGGCCGTGCTGGTATTCCGCGATGTCACCGGGGAATATGCAGCGCAACAGGCCTTGCGGGACAGTTCCGCGCTGATCCAGACGATACTGGATACCGTGGTGGACGGTATCATCACCTTCCATGCCCGCGGCGGGATCATCGAGACAGCCAACCCGGCCGCCGAGCGAATGTTTGGCTATACCGCCGCAGAACTGAACGGACAAAACTTCAGCATGCTGATACCCGAGCTTGATCGAGACCAGCGCAATGGCTCCCTCGAGTATTACAGTGCGAGCGATGAGGCGCGCGCCATGGGCCTCAGTCGTGAAGTCGTGGGCCGACGCAAGGATGGCAGCATTTTCCCGATGGAGATGGAGGTAAGCGAGATGTGGCTGGGTGGCCAGCGTTACTTCACCGGAATTTTACGCGATATCACCACGCGCAAGCAGGTGGAAGCAGAGCGGACGCTGTTCGATCAGTTGCTGCAGAAGAAAAACACCGAGCTGGAGCACGCCATGTCTGTGGCACAGAAAGCCAACCTCGCGAAATCGATTTTTCTTTCCCGCATGAGCCATGAGCTGCGCACCCCGCTCAATGCCATCCTCGGCTTCGCCCAGTTGCTGGAGGCCGGTTCACCGCCGCCAGCGCCCGCCCAGGTTGCAAGGCTGCAGCAGATTATCAAAGCAGGATGGTATCTGCTGGAACTGATCAACGAGATCCTCGATCTCGCGTTGATCGAGTCCGGCAGGCTCTCGCTGTCGCGAGAACCGGTGTCGCTGGCCGAAGTCATGCGCGAATGCCAGGCCATGATCGAATCGCAGGCGCAACATCGCGGCATCCGTATCAACTTTCTGCCCTTCGACAAGACCTGGTATGCCAATGCCGACCGGACCCGGGTCAAGCAGGTTCTGATCAACCTGCTGACCAATGCGATCAAATA
>JADGRM010000132.1 GCA_017880945.1 Gallionella sp.
GAACAATTCTTTTCACTGTCCTAACACCGTCCACCTCAACGGGTATCCACCTTCAACCACTGTGTAAGGACAGTGTGGTACTGTCGTTTATATAATGATGATAAAATCTCCAGCCTTGCGGGTGTAGTTCAATGGTAGAACGGCAGCTTCCCAAGCTGCATACGAGGGTTAGCTCCCGATCACAACTTCACCGCACCTTATCTAATTGAGCGCTATATTAAAATTAAAAGTGATTACCGTCAGCATTAACGGCGCAGCGCGCCAACTTCCCGATTCCACCGGCGTTGCCGCGCTGATCGAAGAGATGGGCCTGGCCGGCAAGCGCATCGCCTTGGAGCGCAACGGCGAGATCGTGCCGCGCAGTTCTTTTTTAACGCAGCAATTGGCGGATGGCGATAAGCTGGAGGTGGTCGTGGCAGTGGGCGGCGGTTAAAAATTTGTCATTCCGGCGTAGGCCGGAATCCAGTTTTAGAAATTCTGGATCCCGTGTCGTAGCACGGGATGACGAGCTAATAGATTTTAAGGAAATGAAATGAACGACAAACTAATTATCGCAGGCAAAAGTTATAACTCGCGCCTTTTGGTCGGCACCGGCAAATACAAGGATTTCACCGAGACCAAAGCGGCTGTGGAAGCCAGCGGCGCGGAGATCATCACGATCGCGATCCGGCGCAGCAACATCGGCCAGAATCCGAACGAGCCGAGCCTGCTGGAAATCCTGCCGCCGTCGAAATACACGCTGCTGCCCAACACCGCCGGTTGCTACTCCGCCGAGGACGCAGTGCGCACCTTGCGTCTGGCGCGCGAGTTATTGGACGGCCACAGCCTGGTCAAACTGGAAGTGCTGGGCGACCCGCAATCGCTTTATCCCAATGTGATCGAAACTATCGCTGCCGCCAAAACGCTGGTGGCCGAAGGCTTTCAAGTGATGGTGTATACCTCGGACGACCCGATCATCGCCAAACAATTGGAAGACATCGGCTGTGTGGCGATCATGCCGCTGGCCTCGTTGATCGGTTCGGGCATGGGCATACTCAACCCGTGGAATCTGCAACTCATCATGGAACGCGTGCAAGTCCCCGTGATAGTGGATGCGGGTGTGGGCACGGCCTCGGATGCCGCGATTGCGATGGAGCTGGGCTGTGCGGGTGTGCTGATGAACACTGCGATTGCCGGCGCACAGCAACCCGTGTTGATGGCCAGTGCGATGAAACAGGCGGTGGAAGCCGGGCGTTCCGCCTTTCTCGCCGGACGCATGCCGAAAAAACTTTACAGTGCCAGCCCGAGTTCACCGACGGCGGGTATCATAAGTTCGACACGCAGCTAAATAAATTATCCGTTCGTGCTGAGCCTGTCGAAGCAGGAACGGATTCAATCTCTACACTGCTCGACCCTTCGACAAGCTCAGGGCGAACGGCTTGAAGTAAATTCAATGACCGACACAACCGATCTCAGCAAACGCCACATCCGCAGTTTCGTATTGCGCCAGGGCCGTGTCTCGCCTGCGCAGCAGCGCGCCTGCGAAGAGCTGCTGCCGCGCTTCGGCATACCATATGCCGCGCAACCGCTGGACCTCAAGCTGGCTTTCGGGCGCAGTGCGCCCAGAATCCTGGAAATCGGATTCGGCATGGGCGACAGCACTGCGGCCATCGCGCTTGCCCATCCCGAAAATGATTACCTCGCGCTTGAGGTGCATACGCCGGGCGTGGGAAATCTGCTCAAGCTGATCGATGCACAACAAATCGCCAACATTCGCATCATTCAGCATGATGCCGTGGAAGTGCTGCGCGACATGATAGTAGCGAACACACTGGACGGCGTGCACGTCTTTTTCCCCGACCCTTGGCACAAGGCGCGCCACAACAAGCGCCGGTTGATCCAGGCTCCGTTCATCGCGCAACTGGTGGATAAACTCAAGCCCGGCGGTTATATCCATGTCGCGACAGACTGGCAGGATTATGCCGGGCAGGTATTGTCAGTATTGAGCGCGGAACCGTTGCTGGAAAACACGGCGGCAGACTACGCCCCTCGCCCGGTTTATCGACCGCTCACGAAGTTCGAGCAGCGCGGGATACGCTTGGGGCACGGGGTATGGGATTTGTTGTTTCGCAGGAAAATATTGCCCGGGTAAATCAAGCGCCTTTGAACTCCAGATTCGGCGCGCGGTTCAACAGCTCTACAAGCATCTCTACAGCGGGAATATTCTCGTAGAGAATGCGGTACACGGCTTCACAAATAGGCATGGCAACTTCCAGCTTTTGCGCAAGGTGATGTACTTCGCGAACCGTGTAAACACCTTCGGCAACATGCCCCAGCCTGCGCAGGATTTCCGGTAAATCGTGCTGCTGCGCCAACAACAAACCGACGCGGCGATTGCGTGACAAATCACCCGTGCAGGTCAGGATCAAATCCCCCACTCCGGATAACCCGCCCAGCGTTTCGGGACGCCCGCCGAGTTTCAGTCCGAGCCGGGTGATCTCGGCCAAACCGCGCGTCAGCAACGCGGCGCGCGCGTTAAGGCCCAGCCCCATGCCATCGCAGATGCCGGCAGCGATCGCCAGCACATTCTTCACTGCGCCGCCGACTTCCACACCGATCACATCGCTACTGGCATAGATACGCAGACGCGCATGGTGAAGAGTTTTCGCCGTACTGCGTGCAAACTCTTCGTCAGCAGAGGCAAATGTCAGTGCGGTGGGTAATCCGCGCGCGACTTCCAGGGCAAAGCTGGGTCCGGACAGCACACCGCAATGAAAGCCTGCCGGCAATACTTCGGCAACTACCTGGTGCGGCAATTGCGAGGTTTCCGCCTCGAAACCCTTGCATGCCAACACCACGCCGAAGCTGCGTGAAGACTGTGCAAGCTGTTGCAAAGTGGAGCGCAATGCGGCCGTTGGCAATGCGAAGATCACCAATTCGGCGGCCGCCAATGAGGCAGAAAGATCCGCGCTGAATTCGAGACTGGCCGGCAGCAAAATATCTGGAAGATAGCGCTGATTTAAACGCGTGGATTTCATCTTACTGATTAGCGCGGCATCGCGTGCCCACAACGTAACGCGGTGATTGGCAGACAGACTGATGGCGAGTGCTGTTCCCCACGCTCCCGCACCGATGATTGTAATATTCATGTCAGTTATTCCAGTTCCGTTTCGAAGGTCACGCAAGCTTGTCTTGAGGTCAACCGAAGGAACAAGGTGGAGGCGAATATGGCCGCGCTAGCGGCAAGCAAAATCCAGAGTGATTTTTCTGGTGAATGGAACTGAAATCAGCCGCCCCATACCTCGGTGCTGCGCACATACCCGACATTTCCATCTTGGTGACGCACTTTGATCCAGCCTGTTCCGGTAGACTCCAGACGCTCCAACGCCACTTGCCGGCGCACTTGAAATATTCGCGCCGCACCAATATCCGGCTCTGCGCGCACGTCCACCAACGGCAACAGTGCAAACACATAGCGCTTATTGCTCAATACGCGCTGCTCAACCCAATACAAGCCGCCTGAACGGTCGCGTACCTTGACCCATCCGTCCAGCGTGACGATTTGCTCCAAAGGCATATAGCGGTTCACCACGAAAAGTTTTTTCGCTTTGCTGGATGGCGCGTCATATAGTATTGCGCTGCTCTCGCTGACCGACACATAATCCACTGCATGAACGCCATTTGTGCCGAGGAGCAGCACAATTAGAACAGGCAAAAATGGGGAATTAAGCGATTTCATTCAATGTGTGGTCGTTGATGCGGCTTCCTGTGTCTGGCGCCTTTGTTGCTGGTAAAGTTCATCGAAATTGATCGGGTTCAACAGCACTGGCGCAAAACCACCACGAACAGACACATCGGAAACCACGGTGCGCAAGTATGGAAATAAAATGTTCGGGCACATCACCGCCAGAATCGGCTCCAATTCCCCGGCCGGCAGATTGCTTATCTGAAAAATGCCCGCTTGCTTGGTCTCGATCAGAAACACCACTTTTTCGCCTATCATCGCAGTGACAGTCGCCATCACAACAACCTCGAACAAGTTTTCCTGAATCGAAACAGCCTGGGTGTGCAGCTGTACATCAATTTGCAGACCTTCACGCTCCAGGAAAATGCGCGGGGCATGGGGAATTTCCAGTGAAAGATCCTTTACATAGATTTTGTCCAAACTGAAAACTGGCAGGTTCTTTTCCTGTACCGCGTCGGTCATGATTGTTTCCCTTGAAATATTTGTACCAAAAACCGCATGTCAATTTAATCCGGATTTTGCCAACAGCTTGTCCAGTCCGCCGGCGTGGTCGAGCGCTGCCAGATCATCGTAGCCGCCGACGTATTCACCGTTGATGTAGATTTGCGGCACGGTGCGCCGTCCGGTCTTTCCCATCATCTCGGCACGTAATTCGGGTTGCAAATCGACCCGGATCTTCTCGATCTCTTGTACGCCTTTGCGCTTCAACAATTGTTCGGCGCGTACGCAGTAGGGACACACTGCTGTACTGTACATCAATACTTTCGCCACACTTATTTCTCCAAAGGCAAATTGGATTTTTGCCATGCCTGGACTCCGCCCGCCAAATTGTAAACCTGACTGAATCCTTGCTTGCCCAATATAAAGCAGGCTGTACCGGAACGGTTGCCGCTGCGGCACACTACCACTATTGGCTGGTTCTTGTATTTTTCCAATTCGCCCATTCGTTCTTTAAGTTTGCCCAAGGGAAGCAGTTTTGAATTCAACACATGTCCTGCATCATATTCGCTCGATTCGCGCACATCCAGCACGACAGCGTTCTTGTGATTAATGAGCTGCAACGCGGCCGCCGAATTCACCTCTTTGATACCACGGAATCGGTTGCCAAACAACGACCACAACAGCATGATGCCGCTAAACACGGCGATGGAGATGGGAAGGATATTACTGGTGATGAACTGCACGGGTATACTCCTGTTCTTTTTGGAGGGCGAATTCTAGCAGAGCCGAAAAGTGCGCGGGATCTTTCTCAGCCAAATTCTGCAACAGCTGATGTGCGTCGCTATTATCAGGGTATGACCAAATGGCTTGCTCCAAAAGCCGCTTGGCCTGTTCCAGCTGACCGTCCTGCGCCAGGAAAAATGCTTGCCGGTAAACCACCCTGGCATTCGGGTTAAAGCGCATCACATTGGAGCCTACTGCTATTTTTTGTTTAAGGTGATCATCATCCACTCCAGCGGATGCAATGATAAACATCTCGGCATAAGGTGACAGCAGCAAACTGCTTTGTAACGCAAGCAAACCTTCACGGGCACGCTGATATGCTTGTGCAGCATTACCGGAGACCGGTCGTATTTCCATTGTATCTTTCAGTTGTTGATAACCGCTACGTAACTGTATCAGCGATAACAAACCCAACAGCAATATCACCGCCAGCGAAATCCGCCAGATATTACGCTGGGCAAATCGATATTTTGTTTCATCGAATGCCCCAAGCAGAAACGCTGCAACCGCCAGGAAATAGGTGTACCACAATGGATATTCAAGCAGGCTGTGGATAGCCAACACGCCCAACGCGGAATAACCCCACCAATTCGCTGCGCTGGGCAACACACGACGTAGACCGTAAAACCAAACCCCCAACGATACAAACAATGCCAGCAATCCTGCAATGCCCGCTTCCGCAGCAAGCTGAAAAACCAGGTTATGCGCATTGTTGTAAAGTCCGGAAATATTGCTTGGGTGCAACAACGGCAGCAACTGGAAGTGATGCCAGGCGAATTGCCCGAAACCCACCCCCAACAACGGGGATTGCATGAACATCAGCCACGCTTCGTGCCACAAATACAAGCGGATGCTGCCGCCGGTATCTCCCCCACCATTATAAGCAAGCATACGCTGCACCGTGGTCGTGCCGTTATCCGCTCCGGACATGAACGACATTTGCACGATCAGGTGCATCAGTCCAAATCCGACAACCAGCAGCATGCTATAACGCAGCAACGGTCGCATTGTGGCATCTCGTCGCGCCGACCACCACGCCAGGCCAACCATCAAAAGCATATACAACCACGAACTTCGCGAACCGCTCAGCGTCATCACAAACAGCAACGGCATGGCCAGCAGAATCACATAACGCGATTTCAACTTGTGCTGTTGAAACAACAAGCCTAATGAGATTAAACCCAATGCAATGTAATTGGCAAAATGATTGGGTTGTGCCAGATTCCCATAAATGCCAGAGGAAACTTGCCTCACAACCACCTCATCCAGTGGCGTATGCCATTGGTAATGCTGCAGCACGCC
>JADGRM010000133.1 GCA_017880945.1 Gallionella sp.
TGCTATTTCAGCGTCCATAGCGGGCTTAACACCCGATACGCCTATCGCACCGATCGTGAAACCGTTTTTTACGATATTCACGCCGCCTTCCAGCATGCCGCTCAAGACCGGTACCGAGAGGTATGCATGCCGGCCGCCATTGATCATGTCTTCGTATGACTTGCTTTCGCGCTGGCCGAGGGCCGACGACTTTGCCTTTTCCTGTGCGATATAGCTGGAGATCGGCGGGCAGGAATCCCTGCGGGTGAAGCCCAGCAGGTGTCCGCCTTCGTCCACAACGGCAATAGCGACTGCCCATCCCCTGCTTTGCGCGTATTCATTCGAGGCTTTCAACATGGCATCCACATCGATTTGTCTCAGGTAGGGTTTTTGATTCATTCGCGTGCACTCTTGTATGGGTTGATCGGGGTACGGGTTGATCGGGAGCCGGGGATGCCGGTGTCGGGATAGCGCGCCGAACAAGATCATCCCCGGCGGTCCGGTGAATTGGTTCGAAGCGATCGCACGATCCGGATCGACCGCCTCTTTGGGCGCGATCGTTTTCTAGCTGCTTGCCGAATAGGCTGGCTGGGGCTTTACGTCCTTGTCCGAAAATTTTATATCCGGCCTCATGCGCAGCGCCAAAACGACACCAAGGGCCATCAATATCATGCTGCCAAGAAACGGCAGATCCCAGTTGCCGGTGCGATCGATGATATAGCCGCCCACGACCGGGCTGATGATGGCTGCCAATGCGGAACCGGTATTCATCATGCCGCTGGCGGTCCCGGCAAATTCAGGCGCGATATCCATCGGAATGGCCCACATCGGCCCGATCGTCAATTCGGCGAAGAAGAATCCGGCGCTGAGGCTTGCGACCGAAATATTGACGTCATGGGAAAAGAACAGCGGCAGCAGCGATAGCATCGTCAACAGCATGCACACCGCCACCATGTAGCTTCGGGCCTTGACCAGGTTGCCGGTGCGCTTCAGGATCTTGTCGCTGATTATGCCGCCCACTGTATCGCCGACAAAACCCGCAACGAATACACAGGACGCAAACAGGCCCGATTGCGTGATCTTGAGGTTATAGCTATGCAGGAAATATTGCGGGATCCAGCTCAGGAATAACCACAGCGTCCAGCCGTAACAGAAATAGACCACCGCAACCGGCAGCATCCGCCTGAACAGCAATTTCCATGGCGTGATCTGGTTCTTATTTTTGGGTGGGGGCTTGGCGGACAGCTCCTCCCGGGTCATGCGGGGGTGCTTGGCCGGGTCTTCCGTGAACACGAAGATCCACGCGACAACCCATGCCAGGCTCAGGATGCCGGACACATAGAATGCCCATCTCCATCCGTATTCCACCATGATGAATATGATCGCGGCAGGCGCCACGGCATTGCCTATGCGGGCAAATGCATGGGTGATGCCTTGCGCAAAACCGCGGCTTTCCTTGGGAATCCAGGCTGACATCGCAGAGGTCGCGGCCGGAAAGGTTGCGCCTTCCCCGATGCCCAACAAAAGGCGCGCCAGGATAAGTGTGACAAATCCACCGGCGAAACCGGTCAGGATAGTCGCGGATGCCCACAGGATACCGCTGTAGATAAGCGTGCGTTTGGCGCCCAGCGTGTCGCTGACCCACCCGCCGATGATCTGGAAGATGAAATAGGGATATGCAAAAGCGGAGAAGACAAAACCGATCTGGGTTTTGTTGAGATTGAATTCACTGCCAAACCCGGCTGCGGCGGAGCTGACATTGACGCGGTCGATGTAGGTGAAGAAGTACATCATGCATAACATTACCAGCACCAGTGTGGTCGCGCGTAATGTCAGAAAATTCTTGAGTGTCGTCGCTAGTGTCGTTTGCATCTTCCCCCCTTAATTTTGACCGGCTCTTCATCCAAACTTCATGATGCAGAAGCCGTTTACATGTTATTTAGGCTTGCCCGAGTACGATATGCTCCTGTTCGATATTTCCTGAAAATTATCTTCTGTAACTATTGCAAGATTTCCTGCGCAGCCAAAATACCACTTCCTTTCAACTTGAGTCCAAATGCTTTCATACCCATTTCACAGCCGCTAATTGCCGCCAGCAACGCCAGTTCATTGCAGTCCCCCAGGTGCCCGATCCTGAACATCCGGCCCTTTATCTTGCCCAGCCCTGTGCCCAGGGACAGGTTGTAGCGTTCCAGGATCAGTTTGCGCAGTGCATCTGCATCGACACCTTCCGGTGTCACCACCCCTGTCAATACGGGTGAGTAGCGTTCGGCATCAAGGCATTGAACTTCCAGGCCCCAGCCGGCAACCGCTGCGCGGCATGCCAAGGCCAATCGTTGATGACGGGCAAAGACATTCTCCAGGCCTTCGGCCAGGATCATTTCCATCGCCTCATGCAGGCCATACAACAGGTTGGTGGAAGGTGTTGTCGGCCAATAGCCATTCTTATTCGATTCCAGGATTTCATCCCAGGCCCAAAATGCCCTGGGCAATCTAGCCGTTTTACTCGCTTCAATAGCCTTGGTGGATATGGCATTAAAGCCCAAGCCGGGCGGAAGCATCAATCCTTTTTGAGAGCCGCTTATCGACACGTCCACGCCCCATTCATCATGGCGATAATCTGCCGAGGCCAATCCTGAAATCGTGTCTACCATCAGCAAAGCCGGATGCCTTGCCGCATCAATTGCTTTGCGTACCGCAGCAATATTGGAAGTGACACCTGTCGAGGTTTCGTTATGCACCACACAGACCGCCTTGATCTGATGGTTGGCGTCGGATTTCAGGCGCTCTTCAATCCTTGCGGCATCCACACCGTAACGCCATCCCTGTTTGCCGGGCAAACCGAGCAACTCGGTTTTGATACCCAGGCGATCAGCCAGCAATTTCCACAGCGTCGCAAATTGCCCGGTCTCATACATCAGCACATGGTCCCCTGGAGACAACGTATTCACCAGTGCGCCTTCCCATGCGCCCGTTCCGGATGACGAGTAAATGATGACCGGTTGCCTGGTCCTGAAGATTTGCTGGATGCCGGCAAGTAATTTCAAACCGAGTTGACCGAACTCGGGGCCTCGATGATCAATGGTCTGATAGCTTATCGCTCGTAATACGCGCGCAGGAACCGGGCTGGGTCCGGGTATATGCAGGGAGTGGCGGCCGGACGGATGGGAATCGAGTTTGAGCATGATTTTTATCTCACTATTTTTAATGAAAGAAAAGTTGCGCATCATTACATATTTTCGTCACAAATACCGGCAACCCGGATTGCAAACCAGTTAATCATGGGAGAACCGGACCAGAAACACAATTGCCGGTCTGCTCATCACATTACGCATTGTGCTTGTCCAGTCTTGTATCGCCTTTTCTGCTATTCCCCGCACTTCTTCGCGAATAGCGATGCGGCAGATTGAAGCCGCGAAAAAAATTACGAATCCGTTACCCATTAGAATGCTGACATGCAACACACCCATTCCTCCACGTCACAACTCATCCAGCGGGTCATTCATTTGGCCTGGCCGGTTCTGGTCGCGCAGCTCGCGATGATGCTCATGCCGTGATCGACACGGCGATGGCCGGGCGCTTGTCCGCCATCGACCTTGCCCCGGTCGGCATCGCCGCTTGGATCAAGAGCACGGGTCGTCATGCGTCGTCCATTTTCGGCGAGGCCAGATGATGGGCGTGGCGCGTGGTCTCCGGCAGGCGGTAGCGGGTGACGCAGGCCAGCGTGAGTTCCGGAACTACACGGGGACGGAGCCCCATTCTTTTTCATAAAATAAATTGGGCCCCGTCCCCGGTTGTTCTATCCCATATACGCCCCAGACTATTGGGCTACCTACTTCACCGACCCCGATGGCATCCGCCTAGCAGTTACCAACTTTAGGCAAGAGTGTCGCGAGCGTCATGACAATTGGTAATTCGGGGAACCCTACCCCTTGTGTTGAGCCTGGCTGATTAAATTGGTGTTCCCTAATTGTTCCATGCCAAGCTTCAAGTGAATGTCGTATGCCAGCCCCTGGCATCCGCTGGAGAGAAAAGGTTTGCCATGGCGGACCAAAATTGGTACGCTGGTGACGTGAAACAGCCAACCTTGGAAGTCCGCTTCTTCAAGACCGATTCCGGCAATGAGCCGGTACGCGAATGGTTGCGCGGACTCTCGGCGACAGACAAGAAAACCATAGGCGAAGATGTAAAGCCGTGCAGTTCGGTTGGCCGCTCGGCATGCCGCTGGTGACGCATCTGGAAGGCGATGTGTGGGAAGTGCGGATCAGGCTGGATACGCGTATCGCGCGAATACTGTTCGCACTGGAAGGCAACATCATGGTTCTGTTGCACGGCTTTATCAAAAAACAACAAAAGACACCGAAGCCGGAACTTGATCTGGCAAAAGAACGGCTGAAACAACTCAGGAGACGAACATGAGCAAGAAAAATATAGGCAGCAACTTCGACGAATTTCTGTCCGAAAACGCCACGCTCGACGAAGCGACCGCAATCGCCGTCAAGCGTGTCATCGCATGGCAAATCGGACAGGAGATGAAGGCGCAAAACCTGAACAAGACCACGATGGCGAAAAAGATGCACACCAGCCGCGCCGCGCTGAACCGCCTGCTGGATGAAAACGACACCAGCCTCACGCTGACCACATTAGCGAGTGCAGCAGCGGTGCTGGGGAAAAAGTTGAATGTCGAGTTGTTGGCGGCTTGAAAATAAACCGCGCGTCACTGACTATTCCGGGATCGTAGAAAGTATTGCGATGCTGACCCCAATGGCACCTGCTCTTTAATTTAAACTCCGCCTGCATTGTGATATTCAGTTAGCATTTCCTCAGATATTTAATTCATATAGAAAACTGAGCAACATGAGTCAGCTTCTCATCAACGATTACCTCAAGCAACTCGACCTGATCAAAAAGGCCAGCGGCAGTTTGCGCGAGACCATCGTGCGCGAAGCCTTCAAGGACTTGCTCAAGGCTTGGGGCAAGCAGCAAGGCTTGGTATTTCTGGCCGAATACCCGCTCAAGACCGCAACCAAAAGCAACATCGCCGTCGATGGCGCGCTGTTGCATGAGCTGCGTATGCCGCTGGGTTACTGGGAAGCCAAAGACGAAAGCGACGATCTTGAAGAAGAGATCAGCAAAAAACTCAAGAAAGGTTACCCGCAAGACAACATCATCTTTTCCGACGATGCCACCGCCGTGCTGTGGCAAAACCGCAATGAGGTATTGCGTTGCGATATGACCGACACCCACGCGCTGGCCAGGCTGCTCAAGCTGTTCTTCAGCTTCGAGCGGCCCGAGATCGCCGGTTTCCGCGCGGCGGTGGAGCAATTCAAGACCGACCTGCCCGCCGTGCTGCAAGCCCTGCGCGAGATGATCGAGCGCGAGCATCAATCCAACGCCAGCTTCCGCAAGGCCGAGCAGAACTTTTTGATCCACGCGCAGGAAGCGATCAACCCCAGCCTGAACGAAGCTGATGTGCGCGAAATGCTGATCCAGCACATCCTTACCGAAGAAATCTTCGCCAAGGTGTTTGACGACAGCGACTTCCACCAGCACAACAACGTGGCGCGTGAATTGTACGCGCTGGAAGCCGAGTTCTTCACCGGCAGCCTGAAGAAGCAGACGCTTAAAGGGCTGGAGACCTACTACGCCGCGATCCGCGCCGCCGCCGCGCAGATCAGCAGCCACCACGAGAAGCAGGCATTCCTCAAGGTTATCATCACCCACCTTTACGGCGCAGACCGGGCTGCGCGGGCGGGCTAACCTAAAATGAAGATTGAAACCATGAAGCCGTATTTGACGGAGAGTGACGGTATCCTCTCGTTGCAGTTTGATGAGTGGGCCACACAAAGCGAGATGAGCATCGATGACACGGATGAGTTGGTCATCCCCTATACCCGGGTCATCATGAGCTTTTTGTTGCTTGAGCCATCGCCCAGGCATGTCGCGATGATCGGGTTGGGCGGGGGTTCCCTTGCGAAATATTGTTACCGCTATTTGCCGGGTACCGGGATTACCGCTGTCGAGATCAATCCCGATGTGATCGCGCTGCGCAATGAATTCGCCATCCCCGCAGATGATGCGCGCTTTCGCGTGTTGCTGGGCGACGGGGCCGCGTGGGTGGCCGATTCCGCCAGTCAGTCGAATGTTCAGCCGGATGTGCTGATCGTGGATGGATTCGATGCGGATGGTTTGCCCGCTCAATT
>JADGRM010000010.1 GCA_017880945.1 Gallionella sp.
TCGGACAGTTCGAAGAACAAGTGCTTAAAGTGACCCACACCGAGCATAAATTATCTGTTGAGACTTTAGAAAAAGTACGCTCAAAATTCAACGGGCATACGACTCAAGAAGGAGCGACTTTTCACATGCCGATACGCGTCGACGTGCTGGTGAAACAACTAGCCATCTCACTAAGGCAGCAAGCTGCCAAGTGATTGGTTATGGTTATCAGGAAGACCGTCTCGTAATTAAATCAAAGTGGTGAGGCTCGGTGATTTTACGCTTCTAAAATATATTGACCCGGCCCCTTTAATTCACGGAAGTACGCATCCTGCAAACCGTTCGGTTGAACTTCCAATGTTGGAAGGCTACTCACGAATCCAAACAGTATATGTGTGATAGCGAACAGACGCCTGGTAATTGGGGCGTAAAATTGGGCGCATCCTTCGAGTGTGTGGACTATTTCACAATCACTAAAAAAATATTTGTACTTAAGAAATCCTTAAGATTGGTGTTTTAATCTGCAAGACTCTTATTGCAAATGAAGGATATAAATGAGTTTATAAAATACTAAGAAAATTCAATGTGTCTGACTTGGTGCTGGTGGCTGCCGACGGGTTGATGCTTCATCAATTCAACAACATCATTCTGAGTTGAATGCTTTCACTCAAATCTCATCATTAAATGATCAAGGAGAAGAGTCATGTCAAAGTCAAAAAAACGTATATTTCTCACCGTCGTTGCGGCGGCATCAATTGCCGGCACCAGTCTGGCGAATGCTGCAATAAGCGATGAGCCGATCCAACCCATTGAGGCGGTCAAGATCAAGAACCCAGCCCTGGTCGAACTCGGCAAGAAGCTTTACTTCGATCCCCGTCTGTCAAAGTCAGGTTTTATTTCCTGCAACTCCTGCCATAACCTGTCCATGGGCGGCACCGACAACATCAAGACTTCCATCGGCCACAACTGGCATCAAGGTCCCATCAACTCGCCCACCGTTCTCAATTCCAGCATGAATCTGGCTCAGTTCTGGGACGGCCGTGCCGCAGACCTCAAAGCCCAGGCCGGCGGCCCAATCGACAATCCGGGCGAGATGGGCTTCACCCATGAACTCGCCGTCAGCGTATTGCAATCGATTCCTGCTTATGTCGCCGAGTTCAAGAAGAGCTTCGGTTCAGACAAGGTGACCATCGACGAGGTAACCACTGCCATCGCCGCCTTCGAGGAAACCTTGGTGACGCCAAACTCACGTTTCGACAAATGGCTAAAGGGTGACAAGAAAGCTTTGAGCGCCGACGAGATTGCTGGCTACACGCTTTTCAAGGAGAGCGGTTGCGTGGCCTGCCACAATGGTCCGGCGGTGGGCGGCAATTCCTACCAGAAGATGGGCGTAGTTGAACCCTACAAGACCACCAACAAGGCGGAAGGCCGTTCGGGGGTCACGGGCAAAGATGCGGACCGATTCAACTTCAAGGTGCCGACACTACGCAACGTGGAATTGACCTATCCCTACTTCCATGATGGCGAGGCGGCTACTCTGAAGGACGCCGTCAACACCATGGCAAGGGTGCAACTTGGCAAGAAATTCACTGATAAGGAAAACGCCAAAATTGTCGCTTTCCTGAAGACGCTGACCGGCGATCAGCCGTCGTTCATGTTGCCAATCCTGCCGCCATCGTCCGACAGCACACCGCGGCCGCAACCCTTCAGCAAATAAACCGCATTTGAGATAACCGGGGGTGCAAGGCCCCCGGTCTGATTCATTTGCAGAATAAGAGGTTAGGCTCAAATTGCATCGAGGATAGTTTCACTTCAGACATGATGAAGATTGAAAATAAATCGACCCTGACCGCTTAAATTTTCAGGCTGACCCATTGATTTTTATTTGTTAGAGCGGCACAGTGCGGCAGCGAATCCGAAATATTCTAATTTTGATGGTGCAAATGGCCAGCGATGTTCAAACATAATCTGCAAAACTTTGCTGACTGAATTTTATAAGGAGGCATACAGATGAAAATTCGAAATGTTGCAATAGCTGCAGTGAGTGCGCTTGCAGTTGCAGTTAGCAATTCGGCATTTGCTGCAACCCATAAAGAACAGCCTCTGACAGTGAATATTAAACGCCTGTCATTAGATACCGCGTTGCGAATTGGTAAAGCGGCAATTGATAAATGCCGCAAGGAAGGCGTCCAGATCACCGTAACAGTCATCGACCGCGGCGGGGATGTACAAGTCGTATTGCGCGATACCTTGGCGATGGATGTTTCGATTGCCATCAGCAAGAAAAAAGCATACACAGCGATGGAATTTAATTCCCCGACTTCTGCAATGCAAGATCGTTTTCCAGGTGCTTACAATGTGCCAAAGATTGACGAATTATTAATATCAGCAGGCGGTATTCCAATCAACATCGGTGGCAGTATCATGGGCGGTATTGGAGTCAGTGGCGCACCTTCCGGGTTGACCGATGAAGCGTGTGCGCAAGCCGGGCTTGCAGCGGTACAAGATGATTTGGAAATGGAATAATGTAGCAAGTGCCAGAGCAAGGCCTGACACCGGCATTGTTGGGTATTTTCGGTTTGAGCCGGGTGGCGTAGAATTACCGCGAGACTGAATCAGGGCAATGTCAAAATCACTTAAAATCATTCTCTTCGCCATCAGCGGGTTCGTTGGTCTCCTCGTCCTCGTCGCGGTGGCCCTGCTTCTTTTTGTGGACCCCAATGCCTACAAGCCCCGGTTTGAAGCGGCCGCCTCGGGAGCCTTGGGGATGGAGGTCAGAGTCGGCGGCCGGCTGGGGATCGGCCTCTTCCCGGGCTTGCTCGTCACACTGGAGGATGTGCACATTCGTACCCGGGGGGTGGATCTCGTCTCCGCAAAGGAGGTCAGGCTTGGGATCGATCTCCTCCCTCTGATCCAAAAGGAAGTCCGGATCGGGAAGATCGCACTGAAAAATCCCAGTATCTCCATCGAGCGGGACCGCGACGGCAAGTTCAACTTCGAGACACCGCAGACGGTCGGAACGTTACCCGCCCTGGACTTGGCGAAAGTTTCTCTTTCGGACGGGAATATTCTCTACGCTGACAAAAAATCCGGGGAAGGATTCGAGGCCGGGGATTGCAGCCTGGACGTGCGCCGCCTGCTGCTTTCGGGCGGGAAAAGCACGGACCTCATAAAGAATCTTTCCTTCACGGCGGAGCTCGACTGCGGGGAGATCCGGACAAAGGACTTCACGGTATCCGATTTGAAATTCTCGGCCGACGGGAAAAATGGAGTCTTCGATCTCAAGCCGGTCACGATGAGGGTCTTCAGCGGACAAGGTTCGGGGAGTATCCGGGCGGACTTTTCGGGCGCTGTCCCCCTTTACCATGTTCGTTACTCTCTGCCGCAGTTCCGCATTGAGGAGTTCTTCAAAACCCTGTCGCCACAGAAGGTCGCGGAAGGCTCGATGGATTTCTCCGCAAACCTGTCTATGCAGGGAAAGACTGTAAACGAGATGAAGCAGACCGCGAACGGAGAGGCCGCCCTTCGGGGCGAGAACCTCACGCTCAATGGCAGAAATCTCGATCTGGAGTTCTCCCGGTTTGAGTCCAGTCAGAACTTCAATCTCGTGGACGTGGGCGCCTTTTTCTTTGCCGGGCCTGTCGGCCTGGCGATCACGAAGGGGTACAATTTTGCGAGCATCTTTCAAGGATCGGGAGGCAACAGCAAGATCCGGACGCTCGCCTCCGACTGGAAAGTCGGGCACGGGGTGGCGCAGGCACAGGACGTGGCCATGGCGACGAACGAGCACCGGATCGCCCTCAGGGGAGGGCTCGATTTCGTCAACGGGCGTTTCGATGACGTGACCGTGGCGCTGATCGATGCCGAGGGCTGCGCCAAGGTGCAGCAGAAGATCCGCGGCCCCTTCCAGAAACCGGTGGTGGAGAAGCCGAATATTTTAAAGTCCCTCGCCGGGCCGGCGCTCAAGTTGCTCAAGAAGGGAAGGAAGCTCTTTCCTGGCGGAGAGTGCGAAGTGATCTACGCCGGTTCGGTGGCGCCACCGAAATGAATGGATTGCAACGGAACCGGGGAAACGCTTAGGGCGCTTAGGATCGCGGATCAATCGAGTCTGAGCTGACCCCCATTGATTGTTCGCGTAAAATAGCGCTAAAGAAATTGTGCGGATTGCGCACGCTGAAGTCTAACTGACATTGATGATGATAAATATTTGTATTCATTTTTCGTGGTACGCCAACTTTACGCCCGCCGGCACTCCCCGCGACGTAGTGGAACGAATCCGGTTGCCGGTGAAGCCGGGCGCGCTGAGGCCAGTATGAGCGCGCCGGATAACAAGACACCTGCAACCATTGCACCGGGCAATCGCAACGGGCCGGAGCAGGAAGACCTGCCGCGGCGAACACGCGTGATCCGCGTCGAAATCGCTCCGTGGACGGTATTTTCCCTGGTGCTGGTCATCGCCAGCCTGTGGATTTTCATGCGCCTGCTGCCGGTCGCCCTGGTGCTCGTGGGTGCGCTGATGATCGTCGGCACGCTTGGCCCGGCGGTGGAATGGCTGGAACAGCGCGGCGTGCACAGGGTTGCATCTATCGCGATCGTCTTCACCGTGCTGTTCGTGTCGACCGTGCTGTTATTCGCGCTCACCATTCCGGAGCTGGTGAACCAGGTAAGGAGCCTGATCGGCATGGAGCCGGCGCTGCGCGAGAAGCTGGCGGTGTGGTTCGCCGGATTTCCGCTCACGGCAAACCTCGCGGACACGATGCGCAACATGCAGTATGACGCGCTCATCAAGTCTTCCGCCGCGTCCGTGCTGACCTTTTTCACCCTCGTGGTGGAGAGCGTCGCCTATGGGGTCGGCGCGATTTTTCTCGCGCTGTACATGATGCTGGACCGCGACCGGCTGCGCGGAGCGCTGTTCGCGGTGGTG
The DNA here is from genome assembly GCA_017880945.1 of Gallionella sp. Taxonomy (GTDB): domain Bacteria; phylum Pseudomonadota; class Gammaproteobacteria; order Burkholderiales; family Gallionellaceae; genus Gallionella. Next base: position 4,904 of record JADGRM010000010.1, read on the forward strand.
CCGCGCACGCACCATATCCGGCTGTCGCGCATCCTGGTCAATCTGAATACTATCGTCGGCGGCTATATCCGCGGTCAGGTGATCACCTGCGCCATGATGGCCGTGTTCATGTTCGTCCTGCTCACCGCGTGCGGTATCCCGAATGCCCTGGTGATCGCGGTGTTCGGCGGCCTGGCCGACGTGCTGCCCTATATAGGCATCTTCATCACCATGGGCCCCGCGGTTGCGGCCGCACTCCCGTTCGGGGCGGTCATCACCCTGGTGGTTTTCCTGCTGATGCTCGCCTATGAGGAGTTCGAAAGCCGCGTGCTGGTACCCATAGTTTACGGACGCGAGCTGCGAATGCCATCGTCAGTGGTCCTTTTTTCCCTGATTGCGGGCGCCACGCTGTTCGGGATCATCGGTGCGCTGCTTGCGCTGCCGGTCGCTGCCACGATCCTGATGCTCATCGACAAGCTGCGCGTCGAGCTGCCCGGCGAGACGGAGCAGGCCGGGGACACGGAGATGAAAAAAAAGGACGAGCGCAGCGAGCGCGAATACACGCGCAGAACCGAAGGCATGCCGGCGGAAGAGGCATCGGCCATTGCAGTAGAAATGTCGGATAACCGGAAAAAGACAGAAGATAAACCGGCGGCTTGATCACAAACTTAAGGTGTCAGGTTCGAAATACTTTTCTGCTGCCATCAAGTGATCGCCACCCATCCCGCGGTGGCGGAATGCGCGGTCATCGCGCGCGACGACGATCTCAGGGGGCCAACTTAAGGGACAAGCGCCGATGGGGCTGGTGGTGCTCAAGTCCGGGATGACCGTCAGCGAGGCAGACCTGCAACAGCAGTTGATCACCCGCATACGCGAAACGATCGGTGCGATCACCTGTTACAAGGACACGGTGATCCTGGCCAGACTGCCCAAGACCCGTTCCGGCAAGACACTACGCAAGAACCTGGCCCCTTTAATTGTGTCCTTTTAATATCCAATACATTATCCACGCACCGACTATGACCCCTATAACGAAAATCATTAATCCTCCGGATGGTCGTGCTTCCGGTTTGGGGCTGTCCGAAGCCGGTTGAATCGATTCCCATTCGTTGATTATCTTCTTGGCATCAGCGTAGTCTGCTTCAGAAACAAGTACACGCACCAAGCCCATCGCCTGAAGTCCGCCGACTCCACCCTGCAAATATTCCCCTTCGATACGCCCTGAAATGCGCTGCTGTTCGAGAAGGCTCAGGATCATGTGAGCGTCCAGCCCGGTAGATGCTTCATATACGCTTCTCATAAATAACTAATGCATCGCTTTACGGCTGACCCGCGCTGACAGATGCGGAAACAAGCCGCTGGTGGTCGGTTCGCAGTAGCTAAAGAAGGAATCATCGCGCAAGAAAAATGTACAACGCAGTGCTCAGAGAAATTACGGATATGATGATTGCCGAGATACAGAGCACTAAAATCCACTGATGTCTTTTCTCCGCAAGTGACGCTCCCATCTCCAAAGCCTCCACAGTATTTTGCATTTGTATTGCCAGCTCTTTGATGTGTGCATCGTTCGCAGATGCCGCTGCCTGAAGTTCAGTTACCTGCTGTTGCAGCAATATCGCCTGATTGGCGGCAGCACCAGCACTTTTCTTGGTAAATACCGGCGTAGCCGCAGATACGATAGCACCGACATACGGCAGAACGGACTTGAGCACGGGAATGAGCCAGGCAGGCATGGTTGACTCCTAACTGTTATGGGACGGACCTAACGGTCGACATTATTGAAAATAGAGACGCATGCGGTTCAAGGTAAACACTAGCTTCATTCAGCACCCCACAAATTTGCTTGCGGCATAGGCATGGTAGTACAAAAAGCTGCGGTTTACTTGTTTCATCTGGACCTGACCCCGTCATCCCCGCGAAAACGAGCGCAACGAAGTTTCGAGCTTGCGGCCAAAGGTTAAAGAACAGCTTCCAATCCCTTGCGCTCCACCAGGCTGAGCAATTCCAACGATGGGCTACCGGGATGCTTCTCTCCAATTCCCCATTTCCTCACAGTTGACAGGCTGGTATTCAAAACGGCGGCAAATACCGCCTGACTTAACTGAAGATGGTCACGTAGCGCACGAATTTTCGCGCTGTCGTACTCTGGCACAGGATCGAGACACAGCACATCGAATTTGCGCATTTTGCGTTTGTCGATAAATCCAAGCCGATGCAGATCACTGGCGGTCTTGCACCGCTTCAAAAATTGGGCTCTTGGTTTTAGTTTTTGTGGTCATGGCAAATCTCCTGTAACGAACCATCCTCACCGCCACCAAGATCGGCATCAATCAGACCTTGGGCTATTTCCGCAACAGCACTGCATAAAGCGCCGTCGGTCAGTTCCGTTTCCGCATCCAGCGACTGAAATGGCGGGTTTTGAACACTCGTTCCATTGGTTTATTTTGCCGCTCAGTGTCACAGATTATCTGGAAGTTTTGTTTCAGAAATCTTATTCCTGTCTTGAGTAACCCTTGGCGAATAATACCAATTTCATACCAAACGAGCATTATGCAGGGCGGGCTATGCCCGCCGGATTGAGTTGTCGGGCGAGCTTTGCATAGCCATTCGGCTGATGAACTAACTAGCCATTCGACTAGGCTACCAAAGAACGCCAGCCAAGTCGCTGGTTATAAGTCACCAAAATAAGGTGACATAAGCCGCTGGTTAGCTTTGCATAGCCATTCGGCTAAGTCACCAAAATACGGTGACATAAGTCGCTGGTTAAGCCCGACCTACAGGTTATTTTCCATTTGAAGGAGAAATGGAATAATGCTGCGAGTTCGCGGCATGGCTCCGTCCCTATAAATTCCCAAGAAGACACAGCGATTCAGACGGACACCCCGGCGCTAATCGAGCGCATCGGCGCCCAGTCCATCGCAGTAGGCCAGATCGGGGACATCTGCGCCGCCCAGCTTGCTGGCGGCGTCACGTAACGCAGTGCGCAAGCCCTCCTCCAGCACAGGATGATAAAACGGCATGCGCAACAACTCGCGCACCGTCAGCTTGCGCTGTACCGCCAACGCCAGCAGATGTGCAAGGTGCTCACCTTGCGGCGCGCACATCTCGGCACCCAATAGCCTGCCACTGCTTTTCTCGACATAGACGCGCAACAGGCCGTGATTGTTCTCCGCCATGCGTGCGCGCGCCTGACTTGAGAAATCAACTTCGCCGATGATGATTTCATCCTGGTCAAGTTCAGCGAAGGGCTGTCCGACAACGGCGATGCCGGGATCGGTAAATACGATCGCAAGCGGCACGCGTCGTTCGAAGCATACCGGCTCATTCCGCAGCGCGTTATATCCGGCGATATACCCCTCGTCGAGAGCCTCGTGCAGCAACGGCAAGTGACGGTTGGCATCGCCTGCGATGTACACGGGAAGATCGGCGATCTGCATGGTGCGCGAATCGAAAGGCGGCACACCGCGTTCGTCGAGCTCGACACCCAGATTCTCGAGGCCCATCTGATCGATATTGGGACGGCGGCCGAGCGCGACGAGCACCTTGTCGACCACGGCACTCTCGTTTCCGGCACGCACGCGGATACGCTCACCTTCGATGACGGGCTCGGCTGCCTGGCCCAGATGCATGGCGAACTCCGCTCGCAACAATGCCACGGCCTGCCTGTTGACATCGGCATCGCTCAGCCCGGCGATATGATCGGCGGCATCGAAACCGGTAACCGCTATGCCAAGCCGGGCGAGCGCCTGGGCGATCTCGCTGCCGAGACCACCCATTCCAATCACCGCCATGTGTGACGGCAGAGTTTCCTGCTCGAACAAATCATCGCTCGTCAGCATCCGTGTGCCGAGTGCGGCCCATTCCTTGGGAACGACAGGGCGAGAACCGGTAGCGATGATGATCTTCCTGGCATGCACGCGGCGTTCACCGACCTCGAGAACCTGCGGCTCGAGGAACCGTGCACGGCCCGCAATGCTGCGATCTTTCAGGTCATCCGTGAGTTTGAGCATGCCCGCAACGAAGCCGTCGCGCAACCGGCGCACGCGCCTCAACACTGCGGGAATATCGACAGTAAGTTTGTCTGCACCGCTCACGCCGAATGTCTCGAGCGCTTTGCGCCGGTGAAAAGCGATGGACGCTTCGATTAGCGTTTTCGAAGGCATGCATCCAACGCGCGCGCAGGTAGTGCCGTATGAGCCGTCATTGATCAACACAAAATTATCGGTCTGCTTGCGCACCCCGCGCAGCGCCGATAGGCCGGCAGAGCCTGAACCAATGATAGCAACGTCGTATGATTTGGTCATGAGTTCGCCTTCTGGTATCCGCAATCAATGCCCGCAAGATTACATGAGATTACTTGGGGACGAAGCCCCATTCGTTTTGACACGTCCGTTTACATTATCTACCTTCTAACGTGTCCGGAACAGCCGGGGTAGCTCAGGCTGACCCATTAGCTCTTGCCGTTAGCTCTTCTTTATCCGCGTTTAGCACCACAAACATGATTTAGGTTTAAGCTTGTCTTTGCGATTACTCCCAATGTGAAGCACATGATCCCCTTTTCCATCCTTGACCTATCCCCAATCACCGAAGGCAGCGACGCTGCCCAGTCGTTTCGCAACACGCTCGATCTTGCCCGGCACGCAGAGCGCTGGGGCTACCAACGTTACTGGCTGGCCGAGCATCATGGCATGCCGGGCATTGCCAGCGCCGCGACTGCTGTCCTGATCGGGCATGTGGCCGGAGGCACGTCGACCATCCGCGTGGGTGCCGGCGGGATCATGTTGCCCAACCATTCGCCTCTGGTGATTGCCGAACAGTTCGGAACCCTGGAATCGCTCTTTCCCGGGCGCATTGACCTGGGTCTCGGGCGCGCGCCAGGCTCAGACCAACTCACCGCGCGTGCCTTGCGCCGGAATCTCGCCTCCGATGCCAATCAGTTTCCCCGGGACGTCGTCGAACTGATGGATTACTTCTCGGCGACGCAGCGGCATGCGGTTCTCGCCGTTCCGGGCGCAGGCCTGAATGTACCGATATGGATTCTTGGCTCGAGTCTTTTCGGTGCGCAGCTGGCGGCTGCACTGGGCCTGCCCTACGCATTCGCGTCGCATTTTGCGCCGGAGCAAATGATGCAGGCGATTGCCTTGTATCGCTCCACTTTCAAGCCGTCTGCCCATCTGAAGAAGCCGTACGTGATGCTCGGCTTCAACGTCTTTGCGGCAGATACCGAAGAGGAGGCGCAATTTCTCGCGACCTCGATGCAGCAAGCATTTGTCAACCTGCGCAGCGGCCACCCCAAGCGTTTGCAGCCGCCGGTGGACGGTTATCTGGATAGCATCGCCCCGCATCAGCGTGACCTGCTGGACGAGGTCCTGTCATGCGCCGCGATCGGCTCGAGCGACACCGTAAAGCGTTTATTGAAAGCTTTCATCGAACAGACAGGTGCGGATGAATTGATGATCACGTCGCAGATATTCGATCATAGTGCTCGCCTCCGATCGTATGAGATCACCGCAGAGCTCCATGAAGAGTTGGGTTGACATTATTGGTGCATCGTTTGTCTGTGAAACTTATAGCCGGGCATGGCCCGCTCCTACCAATTTCAACTGCTTTTTTTAGGACAAATCAAAATTGAAGATGACTGAGATGCGCATATCTGACACCGTTGTCTTTCAGTTTGCTTCGGAGCGAATGTGTTAATGCAAGACTTGACCCAAGCCTCACCGTCCCCATTCCATTCATACTGTGATATAACTTTTTTCCTCGTTCACTTGGGCTATGCTGTTATTTATGTATCTGGAATGTACTAATGACTAGCACACAATGGTTCATGCTCGTAGGCGGACTGTTGTTGGCCATGGGCCTCACTGCTTCAATCCTCAAGCGCTCGCCGATCACCTCCGCCATCATTTATCTGGCAGTGGGGGTGCTGGTGGGGCCTACCGTGCTCGATTTATTTCATTTCAATCCACTCAAGGAATCAGCGCTGCTGGAATCGCTGACTGAAGTAGCCGTATTGATCTCCCTGTTTTCTGCCGGCGTCAAAATGCCGGTACCGTTCAGTTTTACCCGTTGGCGCTCGCCGATTCTGCTGGCGACAGTATCCATGACCATTACCGTCGTGATGGTCGCTGAATTTGCCTATTATGTGCTGGGTATGCCATTGGGTGCAGGCGTGCTGCTGGGCGCCATCGTTGCACCTACCGATCCGGTGCTGGCAACCGACGTGCAAATCCGCCATCCCGGAGACCACGACCAGTTGCGCTTTACCCTGACTTGCGAGGCGGGCATGAACGATGGCAGCGCTTTTCCGTTTGTGATACTGGGGATGGGGTTGCTGGGCCTGCAGGATCCCGGCGATTTTGGAATGAAATGGATATTGATGGATGTGCTATGGGCCACACTGTCTGGCGTCACCATCGGCGTCGTCGCGGGTGTCGCGCTGGCTCATGTAGGGTGGAAGCTGCGCAGTAAGCCGCACAAACACGAATTGATGGACGACTTCCTCGGGCTCGGGCTGATCGGTGTCGTATACGGTTTGACTGTGATGGTTAACGGCTGGGGATTTCTGGCGGTATTTTTTGCCGCCGTCGCGCTACGCCAGACCGAGCTGAAACTGGCCAAAGCTGCTCAGGATGCCTTTGATGGAGGCAAAACCCAGCAATCCGTACGCGCAGATGCAAATGCACGTCCCGAACTAGAGCCACCGCAAACGGTCAGCGAAGGATCGTTGGTATTCAAGGAACATCTGGAAAGACTTTCGGAAGTGGTCCTGGTTCTCCTGATCGGAGGCACACTGTATCTAAACTCGTGGACTTGGGAAGCGGTGGGGTTGGCCCTGTTCTTGTTCGTGATCGTGCGCCCGATCAGCGTCTTCGTCGGACTGTTTAGCACGAACACCACATGGCGCATACGCGGCATGACAGGCTGGTTCGGCGTGCGCGGAATCGGCTCACTCTACTACCTGATGTACGCTATAGAAAACGGGTTGCCAGAGGCGCTGTCGCTGCAATTGATACAACTGACACTGATCGTCGTCACGCTCTCCATCCTTCTCCACGGAACCAGCGTCAAACCGTTAATGGGTCTTTTCTGGCGGCGCGGCAAGCAGAGATCGATACCTTAGATAGCTTGCGGCAATGTAAACCGAAGCTGAACCCCTTTCGTTCGGACCCCTAGTTCGAGGTTGCCCGAGTCTGGTGGCGGAAGACGGTTAGCACACGAATAAGTGGTGGGCTGATGGCTCTCCAAGCGCTAACATAGCTCCGCATTCATCCATATCACGAAGGAGTAGTTGCATGACCAATGAGAAAACTATCATGTCCGATCGATATTCGCGTATCGCGATCGTTACCGGCGCTACCTCTGGCATTGGGGAAGCGACAGTAAGAAGATTTATTACCAGTGGCTATGGTGTAGTAGGAAATGGCCGCAACGCAGAAAAACTTCGGGCACTTGAACAAGAGTTAGGAGCGGCATTTTGCGGCATAGCAGGTGATGCAACCGACAGCACAGTACTGGAGCGGCTCTTTGCCTCAGCAATCGAACGCTTTGGAAAGCCAGCCGACATCGTCGTCGCGAACGCCGGGCGTGGCCTGGGCGGATCAGTCAAGGATGCAGATTTGTCCAAGTTCGAAGAAATGCTCAAACTTAACGTAACAGGAACTTTGGCCCTGCTGCAAAAAGCTGCCAAGAAAATGGTCGATGAACTGCAATCCGGCTACCCCAAACGGACCGCGGATATCGTGATCATCGGGTCGGTAGTGGGGAGGCACATATCTCCATTCAGCGCGGTTTACGGTGCCACCAAGTTCGCCGTCCATTCACTGGCCGAAGGGCTGCGTCGCGAGGTGGGGCCCAAAGGCATTCGCGTGTCGCTGGTTGAGCCCGGCATCGTAATCAGCGGGTTTCAGGATGGCGCGGGCTACGGTGATGATATGGTGCGGAATTTCGACGAAAGATTTGGCCCGTTGTTGCACGGGGAAGATGTGGCAAACGCAATTCACTACATCGTGACCCAACCGCCTCATGTTCATATCAGCGACATCATGGTTCGACCCACGCGCCAGGATTATCCCTGATCGGTACAGAGATCATCGACTTTAAGCGGGCCGCCATCTATTTGTAAAATGAGCAAACGTCCAGCATAGGTACACGGGAATCGGTCAAGCAAATTAAAAGGGGGTAAGCTTTGGAATGTTTTATTTGGTCTCGTCCATTTCACTGTTATCTTTAAAAATAATTTCGATGCTGGTTCCATTTATTCGCACGCCAGCAACCCTCATAAAATAATTCGACTCCGGTACCTTCGGTTTTTCGGTACCTTTGGTTTTTATTCGTAGGGTGGGCCGTGCCCACCAGGTAGGGCGTAGCCCGACCTGCATTTGACTCCGGCTCGTCCGGCTTAGGGAGTTTAATTTTGTTGATCAAAGATCCAACCCAGCCCATTCCCCAATTCGCCCTGTTCAATCTTGGCTTTCGTCCATTCTTTCTGCTGGCGGGCGTGTATGCGCTGCTCTCGATATTTATCTGGGGTGGCGTTTATGTCTATGGCTGGCCGGCGCCGCGCTTGCCGTTTTCATCCACGCACTGGCATGCGCATGAAATGATTTTCGGTTATGGCATGGCCGTTGCAGCCGGGTTTCTATTGACTGCGGTGCGCAATTGGACCCATCTCCCCACGCTCCATGGATACTCGCTGGCAGGCCTGGCAACACTGTGGCTCGCGGCGCGGGTGGTTGGGTGGTTGATACCCGGGCAGGTACTGCCGATGCTGTTTTTAGACCTGATGTTCGATGTTTGGCTCATCGTTGCGATCTTTAGTCCGATCCTGCGTGCAAAACAGCATGATCAAATCGGCATCGCGTCCAAACTGGTGCTGCTGATGCTTGCCAACCTTTGCTTTTATCTCGGCGTGTCAGGTGTGTTGGAGCAAGGCATCGTGTGGGGCTTGTATTCCGGATTGTATTTTCTGCTCGCACTGATTTTCAGCATGGCGCGGCGCGTGTTGCCGTTCTTCATCGAACGGGGTGTCGGCTATCCGGTGATATTAAAGAATCGGGCGTGGATAGATCGCTCCGGCATTTATGTGTTCTTGCTGTTCTGGATTGCCGATGTGATCTGGCGCAATGCACCGGTTACCGCTGCACTCGCCGGGTTGCTGTTCGCGATTCACACGATGCGACTGGCGGGGTGGCACACCAGGGGCATCTGGAAAAAGCCGCTACTGTGGGTGTTATACGTCGGATATGGCGGCGCCACATTCGGGTTCCTGCTCAAGGCGCTCACACCGTTTTTTTCCATATCGCCTTCTCTGCCGTTGCATGCTTTCGCATTGGGAGGCATCGGCATGATCACTGCGGGAATGATGGCGCGCATCGCGCTCGGCCACACCGGCCGCGATATTCAGCAACACTCGCGGTTGCTTGCTCCTGCTTTCATGTCATTGTTTGCGGCCTACGTTGCACGGGTTCTATTGCCGATGATGGCTCCGGGGCATTACCTGTTGTGGCTTGGTATGGCACAGGCGGCATGGTTGATCGCCTTTGCATTGTTTGTCTGGGTGTACGCCCCCATCCTTGTCAAACCACGCGCAGATGGGATGCCGGGTTAGCGGCTTCCATGAAAATCAAACGAGTCTCCATTTTTTCTGCACTTGCAAAAACTTATAATTTACTTATACTGGCGGTATGAACAGCATCGAATGGTCAGCCAAGGCAGTGCGGCAACTTCGCAAAATTGCGGACAAGCGCAAGCGGCAGGACATCTACGCCGAGGCACAGCAACTCGCAGACTGGCCGGATTGTCCGGGTGACATCAAACGCCTGCAAGGACGCGACGATTACCGGCTCCGTGTCGGCGACCATCGGGTGATATTTGTAATCGACCAGAGCGGCACACCCATCATCGTCACCATCACGCATGTGGAGAAACGAAATGAACGCACCTATTAACATCCAGATTCTGAAAGACGCGAAGGGCAAACCCGCCTTCGCCGTTATTCCATATGCGGAATACCTGAGCCTGTCCAAACAGCGCACCGAAACGATTCCCAACGCAGTGGTCAACAAAGTCATCAACAAGGACATGACACCCATCCGCGCATGGCGCGAACACCTCGGCCTCACCCAGACGGAAGTCGCGCGGCGCCTCGGCATTTCACAGAGCGCCTACGCCCAGCAAGAAGCCAAGGAACCCGTCAGGAAATCCACCCGCGAAAAAATAGCCAAGGCACTGGGTATCGTGCCGGAACAATTGGCGATTTGAGATTTAGAAACCGTGGTCTGTCCCTGATTGGTTCTGATTGGTTACTGATTGGTTACTGATTGATTAGGAAAAGCAGTGAAACCTGTAGGAGCGGGCCATGCCCGCGAGCGGCTTGATCGCGGGCACGAAAAACTTTTGATGGAACTACTAGCCATTCGACTAAGCGAGCAAAAAACGCTCGCCAAGTCGCTGGTTATGTCCGGGCACCCGCATGGCCCGCTCCTACATGTGGTTGGCCATAGCCAGCGACTTTGCGGGCGTTAGCCAGCGGCTTATGTCACCAAGACCTCAGGGACGGAGCCCATGTAATTCAAATTGATTTCCCATATCGGATAATATATCGAACTTGGCGCCTTTTATACTGTCCATCTTCAATCGTTTGAAAATCAAATGTGTTCTGCACCAAACCTTCCTTCCCCCTAATATACAAATTTATACAAATGAAAAATAAATTACTGTGGATATTGCTGGCGTTTGCTCTGGCCGCACTCAATACAACGCAGGCTGCCCCGCAGCTTATGCCGCTGGAACAACAGTCCCAGGCAGCCCTTTTATCCGCTAAAGTTCTGAGCCGGTATCATTACAAACACATAGCGCTTGACGATAGTTTATCTTCGCAAATATTCGACAACTATCTGAAAGAGCTGGATGGCGAAAAGGTATTTTTCTTGCAGGCTGACATTGATCATTTCGCCTATGCGCGAACCAAGCTTGATGATGCCATACTCGACAAAGACTTGAGCACCCCTTTCGCCATATTTAATCTCTATCAGCAGCGAATCGCCGAACGCTTTACTTATGCTCGCTCCCTGCTAAAAAAAGGTTTTGATTTCAAGATAAAGGAAAGCTATCAATACACCCGCAAGAATGCGCCATGGCCAAAATCTGAAGTCGAGTTGAACGACTTGTGGCGCAAGCGTGTCAAGAACGACTGGCTGCGTCTCGAATTGGCCGGCAAGGATAATAAAAGCATCGTCGAAACACTGGGCAAACGCTATGACAATACCTTGAACAGCCTATCCAAGGTCAAAAGTGAAGACGTATTTCAAGACTTTATGAACGCCTATGCGATGGCTATAGACCCGCATACCAATTATTTTGGGGTGCGCGCTTCCGAGGAGTTTGATATTTCGATGAGATTATCTCTTGTTGGCATTGGCGCATCGCTTTATGACAAGGATGAATACACTACGATCAAGGAGCTGTTGGCAGGCGGCCCTGCGACGCTATCTCGCAAGTTGAAAGCCGGAGACCGTATCGTAGGCGTCGGGCAAGGCCAAAATGGTCCAATAACTGAAATCATGGGCTGGCGCATTGACGACGCGGTGGCCTTGATACGTGGCACTGAGAATTCTGTGGTGCGTCTTGATGTGCTGCCCGCAGAAGCCGGCACTGACGGCAAACACAAGCTCATATCACTGGTTCGAAAAAAGATCACCCTGGATAAACAGGCCGCTAAAAAATCAATCATCGAGGTGAAAGACGGGGGCGTGACGCGGCACATTGGCGTGATCTCCCTGCCCGAGTTTTATCAGGATTTTGCTGCCCACCAGAAGGGCGACAAGGATTTCAAAAGCGCAACCAGAGATGTCTCGCGCCTGCTGGATGAACTAAAAAAAGACAAGGTGGATGGCGTGCTGGTGGATCTGCGTAACAATGGCGGCGGGTCATTGGATGAAGCCATCGAACTGACCGGCCTGTTTGTAGGCAAAGGCCCCGTGGTGCAGCAACGCGACTCCGAAGGTAATATAACTGTCGATAGCGATACCAGTGCCGGTCTTGCCTGGAATGGTCCGCTGGGAGTGCTCATTAATCGTGCCTCGGCCTCAGCCTCTGAAATTTTCGCGGCGGCGATACAGGATTACGGTCGCGGGGTTGTGATCGGTGAACCCAGCTTTGGCAAAGGCACCGTGCAGACCGTGGCAGATCTTGATCAAATCGCGAAACACGATAAACCCGAATTCGGCGAAATCAAGATGACCATCGCCCAATTTTTCCGCATCAATGGCGGCACCACCCAGTTGCGCGGCGTGACCCCGGATATCAACCTTCCGTCGATGACTGACGCGGAGGAGTTTGGTGAATCCAGTTTCGACAATGCCTTGCCCTGGTCACAAATCAAGGCGGCTGACTATACGCCATCCGGTGATTTGATAAGCATCTTGCCCATATTGATAGCGAACCACGACAAGCGCGTAAGCCATGACAAAGACTTCAAGTATTTGCAGGAAGATATTGCCGAGTTCAACAAGTTGCGCCAGAAAAACCTGATCTCGCTCAATGAGGCTGACCGCCGCAAAGAGCGCGAAGCGCAGGAATCACGCGAAAAGTCTCGTGAGAAAAACAGAGGGAACAATGAATCGGACAAGGCATCTGCTGAAGCCAGGAGCCATGCACTTCAAGACGATGGCATGTTGTCCAGTGAACGTAATCTCAGTGCTGACCTGGCCATCGAGAATGCGAATAAAAACGCCAAGGATATATTGCTGAACGAAGCAGCTCATGTACTCAGCGATGAGGCTGG
>JADGRM010000011.1 GCA_017880945.1 Gallionella sp.
TCTTTGCTGCCTTGTGGTTCTAATGTGTCGAGCAGATTCAGCAACGGCTTGAGATCGATGTAACGTGAGCAAGCAGCGCGCAAATACGCCATGACCAGCGGCAGGTCTTTCAGGTAGCCTTGCTTGCCGTCGCGGTGATACAGGCGCGCGAAGATGCCCAGTACCTTGAGATGGCGCTGCACGGCCATCCATTCATAATCGCGGTAGAACACGGAAAAGTCCTCATGCACCGGCAGACCGGCCTTGCGCGCCTTTTCCCAATAGCGTATCAGCCAGTCAATGATTTCAGCTTCCTCCCAGCGGATGTAAGCATCCTTGAACAGCGACGCGAGATCGTAGGTGATCGGGCCATACACGGCATCCTGAAAGTCGATGATGCCCGGATTGGGTTGCACGGCCACGATACGTTCCACGCGAAGCGGGCCGTTTGCGGGAGGATCGATTACCATCAGGTTGCGCGAGTGGTAGTCGCGGTGCACATAGACGTGCGGCTGGGCCAGGTTGTTGGCGATGATGCGCGAGAACACCGTTTCCAGTTTGGCGTTCTGCGCGTTGCTGAGGGTGACGTTGAGATGTTTGCCGATGTACCACTCCGGAAACAGGCGCATCTCGCGCAGCAGCATGGCTTCGTCATAGGGCGGCAATTCGTTTTCGCGCGAAGCAAGCTGGATCTTGATCAACGCGTCGGTGGCTGCGCCATACAGGCCGCGTGCCGTGTCGTGGTTCAATACTTGCAAATACGTGGTATTGCCGAGATCGGAAAGCAGCAGGAATCCCTGCGACAAATCTTGTGCATACACATGCGGCACGTGCGTTCCGGCATCCTCAAATAATTTTGCCACGTGCAGGAAGGGGCGGCAGTCCTCGTGCTGTGGCGGGGCATCCATCACGATCAACGTGCGGTTATCGAAGGTGGCGCGGAAGTAGCGGCGGAAGCTGGCATCGGCCGAAGCGGGAGCGATGGCAAATTTTTCGTTGGGGAAAAGGCTGTGCAGCCATTCGGTAAGTTGTTCCTGGCGTTGCATGTTGGGCTCTTAAATGCACTTGATGTTAAACTGCCGAGAGTTTATCACCTTACTATATTGCTGCGCGTTATGCGGTTTCGCCATAAATTCCTCGCCATACTGCTGCTGTGTTTCTTCGCGCAATATTCTTGCGCGGGCGAGAACTTGCCCGAGTTGCGCACGGATCAGAATCCGCCGGCCATGACCGCTGCCAATCCTGAAGCGCCAGCCGTTATCGAGGCAGACAGCCTGGTGGGTCAAAAGGAAAACCAGATCGAGGCGACTGGCGATGCGACGATACGCCAGGGCGGCCAGTCGATTCGCGCGGACCATATGCTTTATCAGCAGAGCTCGCGCGAAGTGGATGCGCAGGGCTCGGTCGTGTTGGAACAAGACGGCAATACGATGAGCGGGCCACACCTGCAATTCAATCTGGATAACAGTGTTGGCAAGATGGAGCAACCGCAATTCTATTTGAAGGAAAATGGTGCTCGCGGTTCGGCGGACCTGCTGCACATTCAGGATCGCCAGCATTACACACTGGATAATGCCACTTACACTACTTGTCCGGCGGGGAATCAGGATTGGTTTTTGAAAATGGGTACACTGGAGATTGACCGTACCCGGCAGATCGGTACAGCCTGGGGCGCATCAGTCGAGTTTAAAGGTGTTCCGATCTTGTATTCGCCGTGGATGGACTTCCCTCTCAATAACCAGAACAAGTCCGGATTCCTGGCCCCGATTTTTGGCGGAACGGTCAGTAGTGGTTACCAGGTGACGCTGCCATATTACTGGAATATCGCACCGAATCTTGATGCGACGATTACACCGAGCGAGATGACCAAGCGCGGCTTGATGCTTAGCAACGAGTTTCGTTATCTGGAGCCCGGTTATCGCGGTGAGTTGAATGTGGATGTGCTTCCCAACGACGCACTAGCGAATCATAGTCGTAAGCTTTTCTCGTTAAAACATGATCAGACACTGGCGAACCATTTGAATGGCTATGTGAATTTCACCCGTGTTGGGGACAATAGCTATTTCCGCGATTTGGGCGAAGCGGTGAATGCCACTTCACAGGTCAACTTGTTGCAAGAGGGCGGGCTTAACTTTGCAGCAGGCGAGTGGACGTCTACCCTGCGCGTACAACGCTACCAGACCCTGCAAGATCCCGCCGCACCTATCGTTGAGCCTTATGCGCGTTTGCCGCAATTGACTATCGGAACGCAACAAAATCATTCCGGCGTGAATCTTGCCTTCGCCGGTGAATATGTGGATTTCAGTCATCCTACTGAGGTGAACGGATCGCGGACCGTACTCAACCCCAGCGTTAGTTATCCGTTGGTAAGCGATTCCGCTTTTTACATCACACCAAAAGTGGCGTTGCACAGCACGTACTATGCGATGGGCGCGAATAACGTCGGGGCGTTGCCGAATGCCTCGCGTACAATGCCTATTTTGAGTGTGGATAGCGGAGTTTTTTTCGAGCGTGAGTCGAATATGTTCGGCGGTGATTATCTGCAAACTTTTGAGCCGCGCGCTTTTTATGTTTATGTGCCTTACCGGAATCAATCGGCATTGCCAAATTTTGATTCCGCACAAGCGGATTTTAATTTTACCCAGATATTCACCGAAAATCGTTTTTCTGGCAGTGACCGGATCGGCGATGCCGATCAAATCACCTTGGCAGCCACATCGCGATTGCTGGATCAGAAGAGCGGTGCCGAACGATTGAAATTCATGTTGGGAGAGCGTTTTAGCCTGATAACGCCCCAGGTGAATCTGCCGATACCTGCCACCACAACATCTACTACGACACCTACTACTACAACAACACCTGCTGCAAATATCGGAAGGTCTGATATTTTATTGGCGGCTTCAGGGCAAGTGTCGAGAGCAACTTCGTTGGACAGCGAGTTGCAGTTCGATCCCAATCAATCCCATGCGCAACTCTACAACGTCGCGGCACATTACCGTCCCGAAGCGGGCAAGGTGCTCAATCTGGGATATCGCTTTCAGCGCGGCACGCTGCGCCAAGTCGATTTTTCCACGCAATGGCCGCTGTTCAGACGTTGGGATATGGTGGGACGCTGGAATTATTCGCTGCAGGATTCACGAACTCTGGAGGCGACTGCCGGGCTTGAGTATAATCAAAGCTGCTGGACGATGCGTCTCGTTGCGCAACATTTTGTCACCGCCACGTTACAAACCAATACCGGTTTATTCTTGCAGCTTGAGTTGAATGACTTTATCAAAGTGGGTCCGGATCCTTTGACTATGCTCAAGCAAAGCGTGCCCGGCTATACCAAATTGAACGAAATGCCTGCCAGTAAATCCGGGCAGGTTTTGCACTGATTATTGAAAGAAGAGAATGCGAACAAAGACCCTGCTGATGTGCTGTGGATTAATCATGCTGCAAACTGCGTATGGTGCCGGTACGCCGCCCGTTAAGGACGCCAAAGCTATGCCGCCGACAAAAACCGTATTGCCTGATTCACAACGGTCCGATCCACTACCACAAGTCGCGGTGATCGATTCAGTAGTTGCGGTGGTCAATGATGATGTGATTACCCGCCACGAGCTGGATGATCGTGTGCGCGAAGTGGTGCGCCAGTTGCAGAAACAAGATACGCCTCTGCCCGCTGCGGATGTGCTGGAAAAACAAATTCTCGAACGCATGATCAACGATATACTGCTGGCGCAATACGCCAAGGAAACCGGCGTGCGTGTGGACGATGTCCAGTTGAATCAGGCGATTACACGTATCGCCCAGCAAAATAATTTCCCGTCATTGGCTGAGTTTCGCGCCAAGCTTGAGGCGGATGGTGTGGATTTCATGAAGTTCCGTGAAGAGATCCGCGGTGAGATCATTTCCACGCGGCTGCGCGAGCGCGAAATCGAGAGCAAGCTCGTCATCAGCGATGGAGAGGTGGACAATTATCTTGCCAATAAAGCCAAGATGGGCAATGCGGGAGAGGAGTTCCATCTCGCGCACATACTGGTGGTGGTGCCGGAACAGGCCAGCGCGGAGAAAATCCAGGCCGCGCGCGAACGCGCCGAGCAGGCGTTGAGCCAATTGAAGAGCGGCACAGATTTTGCGCAAGTGGCGGCAGGCAGTTCCGATGCCAAAGACGCGCTGAAGGGCGGTGATCTGGGTTGGCTGCCGGGAGATCGTATACCTCCGTTATTTGCGAACGAATTGCAAAACCTGAAGCCCGGCCAAACGACTGCCGTGTTGCGCAGCCCGAGCGGTTTTCATATTCTCAAGCTGGTGGAAAAGCGCAGTGGTAATGCGCCAGTCGTGATCACCCAAACGCACGCGCGTCATATCTTGATCAAGACCAGCGAGATCGTTTCGGAAAGCGAAGCCAAGAGCCGTTTGATGGAGATCAAGCAGCGCATCGAAGGCGGTGCCGATTTTGCCGATCAGGCCAAGCGGTATTCACAGGATGGCAGCGCGCAACAAGGCGGTGATTTGGATTGGCTTTCCCCGGGACAGACCGTTCCGGAATTCGAAGAGGCTATGAACAAGCTGAAGCCCGGACAAATGGCAGCGGTGCAATCGCAATTCGGCTGGCATCTGATCCAGGTGCTGGAGCGGCGCAATACCGATGTCAGCGAGCAACAGAAGCGCCAGCAGGCGCGTGTCGCGATAGGCACATTCAAGTCGGATGAACAGTTTCAGGACTGGCTGCGCCAGTTGCGTGACCGCGCGTTCGTTGAGTATCGTCTTGAAGAGAAAAAGTAGCCGGTGAATGCTGCTGTGCTTTCCGCACCCTTGGTCATTACATCTGGCGAACCGGCAGGCATAGGCCCCGATCTATGCGTGCAGCTTGCCGTTGCACCGCCCAATATTCCCTTCGTCGTCATCGCCGATAAAAATCTGCTGCTACAGCGTGCCGCGCAACTCGGCATTGATTTGCAGGTGCAAGATTTTGCGGCAGGACAAGAACATGTCAACCAGCCCAATATCCTATCAGTGATTCATGTGCCGCTTGCTGCGGAATGTCATCCCGGTGTACTGAATGCGGCCAATAGCGGATATGTGTTGTCGATGTTGCACCGCGCCGTGCAAGGCTGCCAAGCGGGCGAGTTCTCCGGCATGGTGACGGCCCCGGTGCACAAGGCCATCATCAACGATGCGGGCATCCCCTTTACCGGACACACCGAATTTCTTGCCGAACAAACCGGCACGAAGCGGGTGGTGATGATGCTGGTCGGTGGCGGGATGCGCGTGGCATTGGCTACAACGCACCTTGCCTTGAAAGACGTACCTGCGGCGATCACCTCATCTTTGCTGGAAAACGTGCTGCGCATCATCCAGCGCGACCTGCAACGTCGCTTTGGCATCACACAGCCGCGTATTCTGGTTGCCGGATTGAATCCTCATGCGGGCGAGGGGGGTTATCTGGGGCGCGAGGAAATCGAGGTGATGATCCCTGCTCTCGACAAATTGCGCGCCGAGGGTATGAATGTCAGCGCGCCGCTGCCTGCCGATACATTGTTCACACCGCAAATGCTGGCGCAATGCGACTGTGTGCTGAGCATGTATCACGATCAGGGTCTGCCAGTGCTGAAGCACACCAGCTTCGGGCAAGGCGTGAACGTAACGCTCGGTCTGCCCATCATCCGCACCTCGGTGGATCACGGCACGGCTCTGGATCTGGCGGGATCCGGCAAGGCCGACAGCGGCAGCATGATCGAGGCGATCAGGTTGGCCTCGCAGATGGCGCAATATGAGCGTGCATAAAGCCAAGAAAAAGTTCGGCCAGAACTTCCTTGTCGATGAGCAGATTATCGCCGACATCATTGCGGCGATCCGCCCCGAGCCGGAAGACAATATGGTCGAGATCGGTCCTGGTCTGGGCGCGTTGACCCGTCCGCTGTTGAAGAAATTGAATCATCTGCATGTGGTTGAGATCGACCGCGATATCATTGCGCGGTTGGAAAACGACTACCCGCAGGATAGTCCGAAATCGAAATTGACCATCCATGCCGGAGATGCGCTGGAGTTCGATTTTTCGACACTCGCAGCGCCGTTGCGCATCGTCGGGAACCTCCCTTACAATATCTCGTCACCTTTATTGTTTCATTTCGCAGCGTACGCCGAACGCATCACCGATATGCATTTCATGCTGCAAAACGAAGTGGTCGAACGCATGGTCGCCGAGCCTTCCACGCCAGAATACGGGCGGTTGTCGGTCATGCTGCAGTATCGTTTTTTTATGGAAAAGCTGCTCGACGTTCCGCCCGAATCCTTCCGACCAGCACCCAAGGTAAACTCCGCCATCGTGCGCATGCTTCCGCTGCCCGCCAGTGAAATCGCAGTGCGCAACGAAAAATTGTTTGTCGCGATTGTCAGGACGGCGTTTGGGCAGCGGCGCAAAACATTGCGCAATACACTGCGCGGATATTTGGATGAGATAGCTTTTGAAAAGCTGGGGATCAATCCTCAATTGCGCGCCGAAAATCTGGCGGTGGCAGACTTTATCAAGGTGGCGAATTACCTTGATGAGAAGAAGTAGAATCTTTTCAGCTTACGCGGGTTAAGACAATTTCGCCGGGGGTAGACCGGCAAATACAGCTAACCCTCAGCCCGTTTTCTTCTGGATCAATTCAATCCTGTATCCATCCGGGTCTTCGACAAAAGCGATCACTGTGTTGCCATGTTTCATGGCACCGGCTTCGCGCACTATTTTTCCTCCGCGTTGCTTGATTTTTTCACAGGCGATGTGGGCATCTTCCACTTCAATGGCGATGTGGCCATAGGCATTGCCGAGCTCATATTTTTCCACGCCCCAGTTGTGGGTGAGTTCGATCACCGCGCCGCTGGCTTCGTCGGTGTAGCCGACAAAAGCCAGCGTGAATTTGCCATCCGGGTAGTCGGTGCGGCGCAGCAATTTCATGCCGAGTACGCCGGTATAAAAGGCAAGCGATTTTTCCAAATCGACCACGCGCAGCATGGTGTGAAGAATGCGCATCAGATTTCCTCCATATTGAAATTGTCTTTGTGTTCGGTAGTCTCAGCAAGATGGGGTAAAATGCCAACACGTCACGCATTTTACCATTACCCACACCATGACCGAACCGTTTCCGTTAGTAATGAGTTTTGCCGCAACCGATCCCAGCGGGGGTGCGGGTTTGCAGGCTGATCTGTTGACCATTTCCAGTATGGGTTGCCACCCGTTGTCGGTGGTGACGGCCATCACCGTGCAGGACACCAGCGGGGTGGACGATGTGCTGCCGATAGACCCGGAATGGGTGGTGGATCAGGCGCGCGCGATGCTGGAAGATGTGCCGGTGGCAGCATTCAAGATCGGGCTGCTCGGCAGTGTGGAAAACATTGCGGCGATTGCCGAAGTATTGGCGGATTATCCCGATATTCCCCTGGTGCTGGATCCGGTGCTGGCTTCCGGACGCGGCGACGAATTGGCGAATGACGACATGCTGGACGCGATGCGCGAGTTGTTGATTCCGCAGGCAACCATTCTTACGCCGAACAGCATTGAGGCGCGCCGCCTCGCGATGAACGAGGATAATGAAGAGGATGATCCAACGCTGGAGGAATGCGCCAAACGTATATTGCGCATGGGTTGCGAGTATGTGCTGATCACCGGCACGCACGAACAAACGCCCAAGGTCATCAATACCCTGTACAGCGAGCGCGGGGTAGTCAGCAGCGATAGCTGGGCGCGCTTGCCGGGGATCTATCACGGCTCGGGTTGCACCTTGTCTGCCGCGATTGCCGCATTGTTGGCGCAGGGCGTGGATGTGCCGGAGGCGGTCAAAGAAGCGCAGGAATATACCTGGCAAACCTTGAATGCAGGTTTCCGTCCCGGCATGGGGCAGCATATTCCGGATCGTTTGTTTTGGGCGCGTGGTGACGAGGACGATGAACCCCAATCGGGACGGCCTAATTAAGGGATTGTACGCAATCACGCCGGACGAAACAGACACGGCGGAATTGTTGCGCAAAGTGCGGCTGGCTTTACTGGGTGGTGCGCGGGTTTTGCAGTATCGCAACAAGGCCGCTGATGCGGCATTGCGTCTGGAACAAGCCCGGGCATTGCGCGTAGTGACTCAGGAGTTTTCTGTGCCGTTGATCATCAATGACGACGCGATGTTGGCGCGGGAAGTGGATGCCGACGGCGTGCATTTGGGTGGCGAAGATGGCAGTGTGGCTGGGGCGCGCGCAGTATTGGGCAGCGGTAAGCTCATCGGGGTATCTTGCTATAATCGCCTGGAACTGGCGCATGAGGCAGTTCGGCAGGGTGCGGATTACGTGGCATTCGGCAGCTTTTTTGCCTCGGCAGTGAAGCCGGGTGCGGTGGCGGCCTCGACTGAATTATTGCGACAGGCACACCGCGAGATTGCGGTTCCGTTGGTTGCGATTGGCGGCATCACGGTACACAACGGCGCACAGTTGCTGGAAGCGGGTGCAGATGCGCTGGCGGTGATTTCGGCGTTGTTCGGCTTGGCGGATATTCAGGATGCAGCACGGCAGTTTTCAAAATTAACAATTCCTAAAATTACCTAGGACAGAAAGAATCAATATGACTTCGCACAATCAACAGCTATTCGATGAATCCCAAAAACTCATTCCGGGGGGAGTGAATTCACCGGTGCGCGCTTTCCGTTCGGTGGGCGGCACACCGCTGTTTTTACAGCGCGGACAAGGCGCATATGTGTGGGATGCCGATGGCAAACGCTACACTGATTATGTGGGCTCATGGGGGCCGATGATCGTCGGGCATTGCCATCCTGACGTGGTCAAGGCGGTGCAGGATGCCGCTGCCCAAGGTTTGGGTTTCGGTGCGCCAACGGCGGCCGAACTGGAAATGGCGAAACTGTTGTGCAAGCTGTTGCCGAGCCTGGAAATGGTGCGACTGGTGAGTTCAGGCACCGAGGCCACGATGACGGCGATACGCCTGGCGCGGGGCTTTACCGGACGCAGCCGCATCATCAAATTCGAGGGCTGTTATCACGGCCATTCCGATGGCTTGCTGGTGAAAGCCGGCTCCGGCGCACTGACGTTCGGCCAGCCTAGTTCGTCCGGTGTGCCCGCAGAGATCGCCGCGCTGACCACGGTGCTGGATTACAACGATGCGGCCGGACTGGAGCGCGCCTTCGCCGAAATGGGCAAGGAGATCGCCGCGGTGATCGTCGAACCGGTGGCGGGCAATATGAATCTGATCATGCCCAAGCCGGAGTTCCTGAATGCATTACGCAGCCTGTGCACCAAGTATGGGGCGGTGTTGATACTGGACGAGGTGATGACCGGTTTCCGTGTCAGCCTGCAAGGCGCGCAAGGTTATTACGGCATCAAGCCTGATCTGGTAACGCTGGGCAAGGTGATGGGCGGCGGCCTGCCTGCTGCGGCATTCGGCGGACGGCGCGACATCATGCAATGCCTGGCTCCGCTCGGTGCGGTTTATCAGGCAGGCACGTTGTCCGGCAATCCGGTGGCAGTGGCCGCCGGAATGGCTACGCTCAAGCTCATTCAAACAAAGGGCTTTTACGAAAACCTGTCCAAATTGGCCAAGCAGTTGACCGAGGGTTTGTCGGCCAGCGCCAAGAAACACGGAATCCAGTTTTGTGCGCAATCGGTGGGCGGCATGTTCGGTTTGTATTTCAGCAAGGCATTGCCCACGAGTTATACCGAGGTGATGAGTTGCGACAAGGAAGCGTTCAATCGTTTTTTCCACGCCATGCTGGAAGCAGGCGTGTATCTCGCGCCGTCAGCTTTCGAGGCGGGCTTCGTTTCCGCCGCTCACACGGAGGCGGACATTGCTGCGACTATCGCTGCCGCGGACAAGATTTTCGCGACCTGGAAGTAATGGGACTTTTTTCGCAAGCGGCCTTTTTTACTACCGTCAATCACATCAAGGATCTGCCGCTGCACGGCGGCAGGGAAGTGGCGTTCGTCGGGCGTTCCAATGCGGGTAAGTCGAGCGCGATCAATACGCTGGCGAATCATGTGCGTCTGGCCTATACCAGCAAAACACCGGGGCGCACCCAGCACCTGAATTATTTTTCGCTGGGTAAAAATAAATTTCTGGTGGATTTGCCCGGCTACGGCTACGCCAAAGTGCCGCCCGATGTGCAGAGACACTGGGAACAACTGCTGAGCCAGTACCTGAAAACCCGCGAGGAGTTATGCGGTCTGGTGGTGATCATGGATTCGCGACACCCGCTGACTGAACGGGACGAGGGTATGCTGGACTGGTTCGCACCGACCGGCAAACCAGTGCATATCCTGCTGACCAAGTCGGACAAGCTCAGCCGCCAGGAGGCGACGAAGACGCTGTTTAGCGTCAAAGCTCATCTGGCCGAGCATTTCCCGCAGTGTACCGTGCAGCTGTTTTCCAGCCTGAAGAAGATCGGTCTCGAAGAGGCTGAGGCAGTGATTGCAGGTTGGTTCGATGCGGATGATTTAGCCGATATGAACCAACTGGAATCTGAATAGCAAAAAAAATGCCCCCGGCCAAGGGGAGGTAGGCTGGGGGCAAAGCCTTAACAAGGTTAAGGCACACGCTCAGGGAGGAGAAACGTGGAACGACTTTCATCGCACAAAGCATCAGATAAGCCGTTTCTAAAATAGTTCCATGAAGAGTAACGAATAGGAAAAAATCATGCAAACACTCGGACAATACCCACACAAGCGGATGCGTCGCATGCGTCACGATGCCTTTTCGCGCGACTTGATGCGTGAGCATGTGCTCACGTCGGCGGATTTCATCTACCCGGTTTTCGTATTGGAAGGCAGCAACAAAGTCGAGGATGTGAAATCCATGCCGGGAGTGCAACGTAAAACATTGGATCTGCTGCTCAAGGATGCCGAACAATGCGTCAAGCTGGGCATTCCGGTGATGGCGATATTTCCGGTGATCGATACGCCGCTGAAGAGCCTGGATGCGCGCGAAGCCTACAATCCGAATGGTTTGGCGCCGCGCGTGGTTGCCGCGCTGAAAAAGAACTTCCCCGAACTCGGCGTGATGACCGACATCGCGCTCGACCCCTACACCAGTCACGGGCAGGACGGCCTGATCGACGATAGCGGCTATGTCCTCAACGACGAAACCGTCGCGGTGCTGACCAAACAGGCGCAGACCCACGCCGCTGCCGGGGCCGACATCGTCGCGCCTTCCGACATGATGGACGGGCGTATCGGTGCGGTGCGCGCGGCACTGGATGCCAACAAGCTCATCCACACCCGCATCATGGCTTACTCGGCCAAGTACGCCTCCAGCTTCTACGGCCCGTTCCGCGACGCCGTTGGTTCCAGCGGCAACCTGGGTTCGGGCAACAAATACACTTACCAGATGGACCCCGCCAACTCTGACGAAGCTTTGTGGGAAGTCGGCCTCGACCTGCAGGAAGGCGCGGACATGGTGATGGTTAAGCCCGGCATGCCCTACCTCGACATCGTTCGTCGCGTGAAGGATGAATTCAAAGCCCCGACCTTCGTCTATCAGGTCAGCGGCGAATACGCGATGCTCAAGGCCGCCGCGCAGAACGGCTGGCTGAATGAACAGGCATGCGTGCTGGAAGCGCTGCTGGCTTTCAAACGCGCAGGAGCGGACGGGATATTGACTTACTTCGCGCTGGATGCGGCAAGGTGGCTTAATAAGGACTGAGGACCAGGGACTGAGGAAAACCCGCTGAGTTGTTGTTTACTCAGTCCTCACAACTCAGCCCTGTTTTCCTCGCTCCTATATCATCTTGGCTACCGCCTCGATATCCGCATGGGTCTCAGGATGGCGGCTGCCGCTGTGACGGGCATTTTCGGGCAACACGATGATGTGCGTCTGGGTGCCGGATTCGCCGGTCAGGGTGTAGCTCGGCACCGTCTCTTCATGTCCGCCGACCCGCACTTTCCATTCTCCGTCTTCGAAGTCAATCTTGTGCTTGAGCAGGAACAGCAGCACAGCTTTTGTGTCGTCACTGAACAGCATCAGGTTGATGTCAGAGTGCTCGCCAGCCGTTCCGCTCAATACCGAACCCGTCAGGTATGGATGAAACTCAGCCAGCAAGTGCATGGCCGTGAGTGCTTCTTCGCGTAGCTGATACAGGATGCCGGGGTGGCTGTCGCGTTGATAGAGCGCACGGTAACTGTGCAGCGCGTCATCCACTTCCTGATTGCTGGGCAGGTGTTGCGTGTCCGCCGCGCCAAGCTGGCGAGCGGCTTTGCGTTTGGCAAAAGCGTGGTCGGTGATGCCATCTTCCGCCATCAGCTTGGCGGCTTGATGCGCTAGCTGCTCGCGCATCAAGTCGCGTCTATTTACATATTCTCTGGGTGTGCGTTCTTTGGTCATGCGTGTGGTCAGAGCAACTGATCCTTGATGGTGTCTGCCGGTTTTATTTCTTCGCTGGGTGTGTGCATGGCATGTTCGGGCGGAACGTTTTCCTTATAAAAATATTCGACCCGCGGGCTATTTTCATCACGATACCCGTCCTCATTGATGTGCACCGCAACCATGTTGTCAGGCATAGTGTAAGTGGCTTCCGGCACATCTTTGAGCATTTTTCCCATGTAGCTCATCCAGATCGGCAAGGCTGCCCCCCCGCCGGTTTCCCGGTCACCCAGGCTGCGCGGTTGATCGTATCCCATCCAGGAGATGCCGACCAAGGTCGGATGAAAGCCGCAAAACCAGGCATCAATCGAATCATTGGTGGTGCCGGTCTTGCCGGCCAAGTCCTGCCGGCCAAGCTGCATGGCACGAATGCCAGTGCCGTGCTTGACCACGTCTTGCAGCATGCTGACCATGGTGTAGGCGTTGCGCACATCAATGATCTGTTTTGCGCCATTTCCTGGTACTTCAGGCGTCGCCTTGTAAAGTATGGTGCCATGGGCATCTTCGACGCGCTGGATGAAGTAGGGCGTGACCGAAAAGCCGCCGTTTGCGAACACCGAATAACCTGCCAGCATTTGCAGCGGTGTAACCGATCCGGCGCCTAGAGCCATAGTCAGGTAGGCGGGGTACCTGGTGGGATCAAAACCAAATCTGGCAATATAATCGTGTGCATATTCCGGAGTGATGGACTGCAATATGCGGATCGAAACCAGATTTTTTGATTTGATCAAACCCTGACGCATGCGCATAGGCCCTTCGAACTTGTCTTCGTAGTTCTTCGGTTGCCAGGGCTCATTGCCGGTTTGTTCGGCATCAAAGATAAGAGGCGCATCATTGATCACCGTGGCTGGGGTGAAGCCCTTCTCAAGCGCGGCGGAATAAACGAAGGGCTTGAAGCTTGAGCCGGGTTGTCGCCAAGCTTGGGTAATATGGTTGAACTGGTTGCGATTGAAATCGAAGCCGCCGATCAGCGAATAAATAGCCCCGTCATGGGGATTGCCGGAAACAAAGGCAGCCTCGACTAGTGGAAGCTGACCTATCTGCCAAATACCTTTCTCATCCTTTTGTACACGTATCAGCGAGCCGATGTTGATACGCTGGTTCAAAGCGACTTTTTTAGTCAAAGCCGGTTGCACGAAAAGCAAGGCATCGCCGCTGATTTCTACAATTTCACCACCCTTGCCATAGGCACGAACCAGTTTGGGTGATGCTGCCAGAACCACGGCGGGGATTAAATCATCGCTGTCATCGACATCCTGCAGGGCTTCGTCAAGCAGTTCGGTATTGCTGCTGTCGCCGTGTAAATCGATAAAGCCTTCCGGTCCGCGGTAGCCGTGGCGACGGTCATAATCCAGCACGCCTGTACGGACAGCCTGATACGCGGCGAGCTGATCTTGTTGCCTTATGGTGGTGTAAACCTTGAAGCCTTGTGTATAGGTATCGTCCTTATACTTTTCAAAAACAGCCTGCCTGACCATTTCCGACAGGTAGTCTGCTTTGACTCCAAACTCCTGGTTGCCGCGCAAAGCCACGATGGGTTGCTGTTGAGCGAGCTGGAATTGTTCATCATTAATAAAATGCAGTTCGTGCATACGGCGCAGAACGTAAAGTTGGCGGAGCTTTGCACGCTTTGGATTGACGACCGGATTATAGGAGGAAGGGGCCTTGGGCAGCCCGGCGAGCATGGCTGCTTCAGCGATAGTGACCTGGCCGAGAGGTTTGCCAAAGTAAACCTGCGATGCGGCAGCAAAGCCATATGCGCGTTGACCAAGATATATCTGGTTGATGTAAAGCTGCAGAATCTCATCTTTACTCATGCTGTGTTCGATTTTAAAGGTAAGCAGTACCTCGTTGAACTTGCGAGTGATGGTTTTTTCCTTGGTAAGAAAAAAATTGCGCGCCACCTGCATAGTAATCGTGCTGGCCCCCTGTTTTGCTGTGCCGGAGGTAAAGTTGGAAATCGCCGCGCGTAACACCCCCATGTAATCCACGCCGCCATGTTCGTAGAATCGATCATCTTCAGCGGCAAGAATGGCTTGCTTCATAATTTCGGGTACCTCGGAAATTTGTACCAGTGCACGGCGTTCCTCGCCAAATTCACTGAGCAATGTGCCTTCCGCACTGTAAATGCGCAGCGGGATTTTGGGACGATAGTCGGTGAGCGCCTCAAGCGAAGGCAAGGTCGGATAAGCCAATAAAGCCGCCACGCCGAATAATATCGCTGGAAGCAAAAGTAAGGATAGAGTGACAAGAACAGGGAAAAGCCAGTGACGGGAAGGCATGTGCAGTTGTCCGAAAATAAGTAACAATGGTACTGTGTGTGGAATTATATCGGCTTCGCGGATATAAATAACCCCTAAAAATAGCTTTACACGATTTATAGTTATTGCTAGGATTTAAACCACTTTGTACAAAGAGAGCGCTAACCAGTCAATGGCTAAAGTAAATTTTGACATCCCGCTGGATTTTTTGTGGGCCAAGACACCACCCCTGATAGGAGTGGATATTAGCTCGTCATCAGTCAAAATGGTCGAATTGAGTGAGTCACCCAAAAAAGGGGGCTACACCATTGAGCGTTACGCAATCGAGTTATTGCCTAAAGATGCCATTACCGACGGCAACATCAATAATCTTGATGCGGTCTCGGAGTGCATGCAACGTGCCTGGAAGCGAATGGGTACTCGTATCAAAAACATAAGTTTGGCACTGCCTGCGGCAGCAGTGATCACCAAGAAGATACTCTTGCCTGCCGGTCTGAGCGAAGAAGACCTGGAATATCAAGTCGAATCGGAAGCCAATCAGTACATTCCTTTTGCGCTGGAAGAAGTAAATCTCGACTTTCAGGTGATTGGGCCTGCGCCGAGCAATACCGAGGAGTTGGAGGTATTGCTGGCGGCTTCTCGCAAAGCGAACGTCGAGGATCGTGTTGCGGCTGCACAATCAGCCGGACTGAAAACCGTGGTCATGGATGTTGAACCCTATGCGGCCGAAACGGCTTTTGAGCAGATTCGTATTCAGTTACCAGAAGGCGCGGTCGATAAGTGTGTGGCGCTGATAGATATCGGTGCAGGCGTGATGAACGTCAATGTGTTGCGTAATGGGGAGTCGGTATATTCGAGGGACCAGCAGGTGGGCGGTGACCAATTGACTCAGCAGATTCAAAGTGTGTTTGGTTTGTCTGCGGAAGAAGCAGAGTCAGCCAAGCGCAATGGAGGATTGCCGGATAATTATGAAACCGATATATTGTCGCCTTTCCGTGAGAACGTGGTGACGGAAATCGCTCGCGCATTGCAGTTCTTCTTCACTTCGACCCAATATCATGAGGTGGATTACATTGTGCTTTCGGGCGGATGTGCAGCGCTGCCTGGATTGGATGATGCGGTGGCAACCAAAACTCAGGTGAGCACCATGGTGGCCAATCCATTTGCCATGATGATGTTGTCGAGTCGTATCAAGCCGCGGCAATTGCAAGCCGATGCACCATCGCTGATCATCGCTTGCGGTTTGGCTATGCGTAGGTTCGACCCATCATGATACGCATAAACTTATTGCCGCATCGGGCTGAAAAGCGCCAGGCTCGCCAAGTCCAATTTATCGCGCTCAGCGTCATTTCCGTGGTGCTGGGGGCAATGCTGGTGGGGGTCGTGCAGGTTGCGATCAGCACCGAGATATCGTATCAGGAAAGACGCAATGCATACCTGAAACAAGAAACGGCGGTGTTGGACAAGCAGATCGCGGAAATCAACAAGCTTCGCGAGCAAACACAAGCCTTATTGGCGCGCAAGAATGTTGTGGAAACTTTGCAAAGTACGCGTTCCGATGTGGTGCACCTGCTGGATCAAATGTTGCGGATTTTGCCGGATGGAGTGTACCTCAAGACGCTCAAGCAGACAGGTAATAGAATCAATCTGGTTGGCTATGCCCAATCAAATGCGCGAGTTTCCACATTGATGCGGGCAATTGAGGATTCACCCTGGCTTGATTCTCCCTCGCTGGTAGAAGTCCATGCTTCCGGTACGGGCGCAGCCCGGATCAGCGAGTTTACGTTGAACTTCAACTTGACCAAGCCACAGGTCGCGGTTAGCACGCCTCCCAAACCAGTTGTTAAACCTGCGGGCGCACAGAATTAGGTGTCATGATGAAATTAGCTGACCTGAAAAATCTAAATCCAAAAAAACCCGGCGCGTGGCCTTGGCCGGCAAAAATTATTGCTTTTGCTGTGATGTTTGTCGGCGTGGTTGTGGCGGGTGCGGTGTTAATCTGGCAAGGCCAATGGGATGAGCTGAGCAAAAGCAAATTGGAAGAAGACCAGTTGAAGGAAACTTTCCTGGTTAAAAAGAGGCAGGCGATCAACCTGGACTTGATCAAGAAACAGCTTACCGAAACTCAGGAATCCTTTGGGGCGCTGCTCAAGCAGCTGCCTAGCAAATCAGAAATGGATGCGTTGTTGACCGACATCAACCAGGCAGGTTTGGGGCGTGGGCTGCTGTTCGATCTGTTCAGGCCGGGTCCTGAAACGGTGAATGGTTCGTTCACCGAACAGCCCATTACCATCAAAGTGACGGGAAATTACGATGACATCGGCAAATTTTCCAGTGACATTGCAATGTTGCCGCGCATCGTAACCCTTAACGATATAGCAATAACCCCTGCTGGCAGTGGCGGTGTGCTGACTTTGGATGCAACAGCGAAGACCTTCCGGTATCTGGATGAAGCGGAATTGGCCGCGCATAAGAAGCCGGCGGGAGCAAAGAAATGAGATTGATCTATGTTGCGCTTGTTGTGTTGTTGCTGTCTGGGTGTGGCGGTGAAGAATTTCAGGATTTGCGCGATTTCGTAAAAAATTCCGGTGCGGACATGCGCGGCAAAATTGAACCGCCACCAGAGGTGAAGCCATATGGGTACTTTGCATACAACAATGAGACAAATTTGCCCAACCCTTTCAAGCCGCGCAAACAAGATGCGCGCACCGGCGGAAGCCCCGGAATAAACCAGCCGGACTTGGACCGCCCCAAAGAAGCTTTGGAAGAATTCCCGCTCGAAAATCTCAAGATGGTTGGCTATCTTTACCAGAACAAAGTGGGATATGCGGTGATACGCGCTACCGATAACAAACTGTATCGTGTTAAATCCGGCAACCATCTCGGTTTGAACTTTGGCTTGATTAAAGAAGTGACCGATTCGTCGGTGATTATTAAAGAATTGGTGCAAGACAGCAGCGGTGACTGGACTGAGCGCGATAGTAGCCTGC